>DATKHW010000066.1:0-2370 GCA_035546275.1 Gemmataceae bacterium | reverse complement strand
CCCTCTTCTTTGCGGCGGCGTCCGTCCCCCTCACCCCCAGCCCCTCTCCCCCGAAGCGGGGGAGAGGGGAGAAAACTACGGATTCAGACACGGCGAAGCGTCGCTGGCGCCCAGCACGGTGTCGAACTCGTGCTGGCCGGCCAGGACCTGGAAGTGCAAATTCCGATAAATATCATCCCCATCAACGCCGACGTTCGGCCCGTTGCACCAGCGAACCTCGCCGCCGATGTAGAGGACGTTTTGGCCGGCGCCGCCGTGGTTGGGGCTGTTGCCGCGGCCGGCGTCGCTCGGTCGATCGGCCAGGATCGGCAGCAAATCGCCGCACGCCCGGCTCAATCCGACCACATCGTCCCCTTGCCGATAGCCAAGCGTGTACGCATAGTCGCCGCCCAGCTCCCGGATGCGGGCCTGGTACTCGCACGGCTGATTGCGGGCCATCGCATCCAATTCCGCCAGGGAACAGGGCGCCGCCGCCGGGCCGCTGCGGGCCGGACAGACCGTTGTGGCGTCGGGGCCGAGGGCGCCGGCGTCGGCCAACTCCGACATGAAAACGCCGGCGAAATTATGCGGCGGGGCCGCTTCGACGCACGGAAAGGCGCCGCCCCGTTCGGGATGCTGATCGTTGTAGACGTGCAGGGCCGTCCAGAGCTTGTGCAAGTTATTCTGGCAAGCGAGGACCCGGTAATCGTGCCACTGCCGCCCCAGCCAGGCGGCCGACAGCCCGGCGGCGACGAACAGAATCAGGCCGGCGACGACGAGGTCCGCCCGGCGCAGAGAGCGTCGCGGCGCCCCGGCCTGGCGCGGCATCGGCGGCGCGGCCGGCAGCTGACGGCACGAAGCCGCCATGATGTGGGTCAGCGTGGCTTCGACGAGACGGCCCGGCGGCTCCGGCGCGTCGGCGTCGGCGGCCAGGGGCGTCACGAGCCGGCCCAGCTCCTTCAGCCGGGCGTGGGCTTCGGGATGGCCGCGGAGATGGGCCTCGACGGAGCGGCGCTCGTCGCGGTCGAGGGCGTCCAGCAGATAGCCGAGCAGAGTGTCGTCGTTCATCTCACGCTTCGGACGCGACGGCCGGCGCGGCCATTCCGTCTTGCAGCTTGACCAAGGCGGCGTGCAGCCGCGACTTGACCGTGCCGACCGGAATGTCCAGCACCTCGGCGACTTCGCGGTACTTGAGTCCCTGGTAATAGGCCAGGATCAGCACCTGGCGCAGGAATTCCGGCAGCCGGCCCACGGCCGCACGGACGCGCTCGGCCTGCTCCTGGCCGGACGCGGCTTCGAAGGGACACGGATCGCGTCCTTCGAGTGCAGCGGCGAGGCAGTCGGCTTCGCCGTCGGGGGTGGTTTCGCGGGCCAACTCCAGGCTGACCGCTTGCCGCCGGCCGTTGCGCCGCAGCGCATCGACGGCCTGGTGCGTGGCGATGGTGTAGAGCCACGGCCGAACGCGCCGGCCGGCCTCGTACTGGCCGCTTTTGAGATACACCTGCAAGAACGTGTTCTGAAACACGTCCTCGGCCAGGTTGCCGTCGCCGACGTAGCGGCGGAGATAGCCGTACAATTCGCGCTCATAGCGCCGCACCAAGGCGGTGAACGCGGCCGTTTCGCCGGCACGGAACTGAGCCATCAGCTCCTCGTCGGACCGGCTCATCCAGGTGGGTTGTCGCAGCACGTTCCCCCTGCACTCTCTACGGGTTGAAGGGCGGACGGGTTCATGACGGTAATGAAAGAAACAATGCAATCTATCAGAGCGGAGACGGGCGGTGCTGTCAAGAAGGGAAAAGTGGGATTTGCGGGGTGGGAAGGGGGAATCGCACGCAAAGACGCAAAGGCGCGAAGAAGACGGAAAGCCTGGTCGGGGGTCAACGCGACTGTTCAGGATGGGCATTGAAACTTCGCACGTCTTGAAAGAGGCGGACCGCCTCTTCGTTTTCGACGACGAGCATCACCAGAAAGGGATCGATCCCAAACTTCTGGCAACCGGCTGTGTACGCGGCGTTCTCGTCGTCCCACGAGCTGACCACCTCATCGCCGTGGATGAGGATGAACTTGCCTTTCATGGTGCGAAGCAGCTCGGGCAGCTTCTGTTTGAAGGCCTGGAATTCTTTTTCGAGTGCCATCATATATCCACATTATCGACTATATGGAGGATCGGCATAGGCGTTGTTGCGCGCGCGACCCTCACCAACGGACGTGCTGCGTCCGACCCTTCACCCGGTTGCAGGCAGCCGCCTGTGTTTCAGCCTAGCGCTGATCAGGGTGAATTTCAAGACGCCTGCGCCATGACAGGACGCGCGGCCTGTTCGTACGGTGATTTTTCTGAGCCGGACTTCGAGAAAAAATCGGTACGGACAGTAGCGAACGATCGAAAGCCCG
>DATKHW010000065.1:0-16729 GCA_035546275.1 Gemmataceae bacterium | reverse complement strand
GGGTCGCGGACGGACGAGGGCCGCATCCGCGCGGCGGCGGTGGCCCACGGCGTCACCTGCATCACGACGCTGGCGGCGGCGCAGGCGGCGGTGGAGGCGTGCCGGGCGCTGCAGCAGCGCGAGCTGACGGTCAGCGCATTGCAGGATCGCTTTCCACGGCGGACCTGAGCATCCGCTCCGCCAGGACGCCGGCCTGCTCCACGCAATCGTTGAGCGCCACGCCGCGGTAGGCGTTGCCGCCGAGATACAACCCCGGATGCCGCTTCGTCCGCTCCTCAATCCACGCCACGCGCTCCAGGTGGCCGACGTGGTATTGCGGGATGGCCCGGTCCCAGCGGACGATATGATGAAACGCCGGGGCCACGCGCACGCCCATCGCCGCGGCCAGCTCGGCCCGCACCGCCGTCAGCAGGCGGTCGTCGTCCCAGTCCACGATCTCCGCCCGATTCCAGCCGCCGCACAGGGCGCGCAGCAGCACCATCCCGGACGGCGCCCGATCGGGGAAAATCGAAGAGCACCACTGCACGCCCAGCACGTCGCGCCGCTCGCGCTGCGGCGACAGATAGCCGAAGCCGTCCACTGACATGGGCATGTCAGCGGAGCGATAGCCGAGCCCGACGACGGCCACGCGGTTGTACGCAATGCCTTCGATTTTCGCCGCCAGCTCGGCGTCGGCCAGGAGCGCCGCCTGCTGGTACGCGGGGCAAGTCAGCGCCACGGCCTCCGCCATCCAGGCGTCGCGTCCCTCGGCTCGCACTTCCCAGCCGCCGTCCGGCGAGCGCCGCACCGAACGCACGGCGACCCCAGAGAGGGGAGGCGTCCGCAGCCGTTCCCGCAGCGCGTCGATCAGCAGACCAAGACCCTCTCGAAAGGACCACATTCTTGGGCGGGACTTTCGACCGGCGGCCGCCATGCCCTTCAGCACGCTGCCATGTTCGCGTTCCATCGCCGCCAGCCGCGGAAACGCCGCCTTCATACTGAGGAGCGTCGGATCGCCGGCGTGGATGCCGGTCACGAAGGCGTCGGCCAGCGTTTCCGCGATTTCGGACCCGGCCCGGCGGCGGGCGAAGGCGTCGATCGATTCGTCGGCGTCGTCGCGGCGCGGCCGGCGGAAGCGTTCCGTGAGGATGCCGAGCTTGGCCCGCCAGCCGAGCGCGTCGCCGGTCAGGAACGACCACAGGCCGCGCGGCAACGGGCGCAGCTTGCCCTTGAGGAAGAGGAAGCGGTTGCGGCCGGCCGCCTCGCTGGCGGCGGTAAGGCGGTCGCCGAGGCCGAGATCGCGGCAGAGATCGAGAGCGGCGGAATTGGTATCGAGGAAGCCGTTGGGGCCGGTTTCCAGGCGGAAGCCGTCGCGGTGGAGCGTGCCGACCTTGCCGCCGAGATGCGGTTCCCGTTCGAGGACCACGACCTCGGCGGTAGGTTGGCGCTGCTGCAAGCGGTAAGCCAGCGACAGGCCGGAGATGCCGCCGCCGACGATCACGATGCGAGGCATGTCGTGTTCCGTGGGGCAGGTTTCCAAACCTGCCGTCAACTCAGGGAGGTTTGGAAACCCGCCCCACGAATCAGAGCCACAGTTTCACCCGTTCCAGCAGCTTCGGCGGCATCTTCGCCTCGACGATGCGCCGCACCTCCTGCGGGTGGTAGCGAGTGCTGAAATGGGCGCAGATAATCAGCTCGTTCTTGAATCGATCGGCCCGCTCGATGAAATCGTCCAGGTGCATGTGGCCGAACTTGTGGATCTTCTCGCGGCGGTGGTTCGGCCGCACGAAACTCAGCTCCGTAATGAGGATTTTCGCCTCGTACACCGGCGGATAAGCATCCAGGCCGCCGGGGCTGGTGTCGCCGGTGTAGGCCACGAGCGGCGTCCGCACCTCGCGCGTCACCGCCGTGCCGGCCAGCCGCAGGTCGCGGATCTTCTCGCCGGGCAGGCCGTGGTACTCTTCCTTCAGCTTGAACCGCCGCTCCCACACGAGGTAGCCGACCGATGGAATCGTGTGCGTCGTGGGGAACGGCGTGATCACATGATCGCGCGACAATTCGATCTCCTCGCCGGCCTCGACGCCGTGGAGGTTGCAGATCATCCGGCCGCGGTCGAGCCGCTGGAAGACGAGCAGCAGCCGTCGCACGTCCTCCAGGGCGTAGGCCGGGATGTACAGGTCGGGCGGTTCCATCTTCATCATGCGCCGCCGAGCCACGTAGACCGGGAGAGCGGCGATGTGGTCGAGGTGGGTGTGCGTGAGCAGCCAGGTCGGCGTGCCCATGAAGTCCCACGGCTGGGCGCCGAGGTCGAAACCGATCTTCAATTCAGGGATGCGCCAGTACGACTGCACCGCGGCGCGGGAGTAGCCTTCGATGGTCAGGCCGGCGTGCTGACAGGACAGGATCGGTGCGTTATCGACCATAAAGGACCATCGGGAACGGGTGCGGGATCATGCTTCTATCGTATGGGGAGACACGAAGAATAGGCGGCGGGTTCCCTCACGGCGTGGCGAGAACCTCCCGCGCCCCCTGCGCCAGCATCCGCTCCGCCAGCCGGTGCCCGACCGCCTCCGCCTCTTCCGCCGGGCCTTCCGCCATGTCCGCCACGCGCCGCGAGCCGTCCGGCGCCAGCACCGCCGCCCGCAGCGTCAGCCGATCGCCTTCGACGAAGCCGATCGCTCCAATGGGCACAAGGCAGCCCCCGCCCAGGCCGCGCAGCAACGCCCGCTCTGCCAGCACCGCTTGCCGCGTCGGCCCGTCGTTCAGCGGCGCCAGCAGCGATCGCGTCGCCGCGTCGTCGGTGCGGCATTCCAGGCCGAGAGCGCCCTGGCCGACCGCCGGCAGCATCCAGGATGGATCGAGCAATTCCGTGATTTGCCCCGACAATCCCAGCCGTTCCAGCCCGGCCTGCGCCAGGATGATCGCATCCAGCCCCTGTTCATCCAGCTTGCGCAGTCGCGTCTCGACGTTGCCGCGGATGGAGGCGAGTTTCAGATCCGGCCGCCGGTGCAGCGCCTGCGCCCGCCGGCGCAGGCTGCCGGTGGCGACGACGGCCCCCTGCGGCAAGGCGTCGAAGCGAGGATGCCGCCGCGACACGAACACATCGCCGGCGGGGCCGCGCGCCGGGACCGCCCCCAGCGTCAGGCCGTCGATGGCGATCGTCGGCAGGTCCTTTAGGCTGTGGACCGCCACGTCGATGACGTCCATCAGCAGGGCACGCTGGATTTCCTTGGTGAACACGCCCTCGCCGCCGATCTGCGACAGCGGCAGATCGCGCACCGCATCGCCCGATGTTTCGATTTGGACCAGCTCGACGGGGCGCGGCTCGGCCAACGGCCGCAGCCGGTCGGCGACGTGGTTGGCCTGCCAAAGCGCCAACGGGCTGCCGCGCGTGCCGATGCGAAGAGGAGATCTCATACGGTGGGTACGCCCAGATGTTGCAGCCGTCGGCGAAGCGCGTCGGCCGTCGTCGCCCGGTCCTGCGGCCCCGTTTCCATGCGCCGCCGTTCCGCGGCGTCGCGCTCCGCCCGGTCCAGCGCCAGCCACACCGGCTTCAGCACGGCGGCGTCGTGCTCGTAGCGCGGGAACAGGTGCCAGTGCAAATGCGGGACCTGGTTGCCCAGCAGCTCGCAGTTCAGCTTGCGCGGCCGAAAGCTCTCCTCGATCGCCAGGGCCAGGAGGCACATCTCATCGAGATAAGCTCGTCGTTGCTCCACGTCCAAGCCGCTCAGCTCCGTCGCGTGCCGTCGGGCGATCAAGAGACAATAACCATGATAATACTGCCACGTCCCCAGGAGGGCGACGCTGTGCGGGAAGCGCCACACGAATTCCTCCGGCGGCACGTCGCCGAGGTTCGCCAATTTGCGACAAAGCGGACAGTCGGGATGGCTCATGAATCGCCTCCGTGCGGTCGTCAGAAGGGCGTCGGACCCGGCGCAGTCGGCGCTTCCTCGGTCGAATGGTCGTGGGCCGCCAGGTCCAGCCGTTCGGCCTTCGTCAGCGGCGGCGGCTCGGCCGGCTCGGTCTGGATCGCTTCCCTCTTTTCTTCTACAGGCGGCGGCGTCACGGCGGGCGGGGTCGCCGGGTCGGTTGAGGCGGCGACGAACAGGCTGTCGTAGATCCAGTGACCGGCGGGGCTGCCGAACATGCCGCCGAGGAGGGCGGCGAACAGGCTCCGTCTTTGCGGTTCCGGTGCGGAGAGGGGATCACGGGCCTGCAACCGCATCCGCACCAGACCCAACATGCCCCACAGGCCGAGCACGCCCGCCATCACGCCGCCCACCATGACCCACGGGAACGGCGGCAGGTGGTTGTAGGAAAGGTCGTCGCCCACCTGGGCCACGGCCGCCCGCAGGATGGCGTCGTTTTTCGCTTTGTCGCCGCTGCGCGTGAACCAGCGCAAACGATACTGAAGCAACCGGGCGTCGTTTGCGGTGAACTTGTCGGAGCGCAGCCCTTCCGGAACAGTGATGAGAACACAGCCGTAGACCCGGCCGAACCAGCCGTGGACGGCGTCTTTGCACACGAGAATGTAAACCGCCTTGCCCGCGCCGTCTGCTTCTTTTTGCGCCCAGTCATGGAGGATTTTGTCTTTCGCTGCTGCGTTCCGGGCCGTCGCCAGCTCTTTCTGAACGTCCGCGGGCGGCTGCTGCACTGTCCGGATGATGAACGCCACGCCGTAATCATCCTCAAAATCGAGCAGTTTATCGTTGGCCTGCCGGACTGCCTCCTCGCTGAAGAGGTGGGCGTCGTCCTGGACGGCGGCCGGCCCGTCGGCGCGGGCGGACGCGACGGCGGACAGCGCACCCAGCGCGGCGATCATGCTCAAACGGCGGAGCGGCATGGCCTCGGCTCCTGGCGAAGCGGCGGACGACCCGCAAGCACCCTCCATTATATGCTTCGCCGCCGACCTGGCGGGATTGCAACCGATACGACCCGCCGCGTCGGCGAGGGAGCGGTCCAAACCCTCGATTACGCGTCGGCTTGGCAAGGGGCCGACCCAGCCGACTTCAAGACCGAGAGGCCCGCCTCAAGGGCGTGACGACAGAAACCCAACTTGACCTCCGGGGCCGCCGCGGATTACAAGCCACGGCCGTGCGTGCCCGGAGGTCCGTTTATGTCCACAACGCCGCCCGCCGGCCTGGTCCATTTGCCCGTCTGGGCGTGCCGTTTACTGGCGGCGCTGCTGATTCTGGCAGCGGTCGGGCTGCGCATCGCCTATCTGACCCACGATTGTCCGCTCGACCTGTCGCCGGATGAGGCGCATTACTGGGATTGGTCGCGCCATCTCGATTGGAGCTACTACAGCAAAGGCCCGCTCGTCGCCTACCTCATCCGAGGGGGCTGCGAAGCGTTCGGCGCCTGGTCGGAGCAGCACGCCGCCGGCCTGACGTTCGCCGTGCGCATGCCGGCCGTCGTCTGCGGCGCGCTGCTCCTGCTTAGCCTCTATGTCCTGACCGCGCAAGTCTATCGGCGGGAGAGGTTGGCGCTCGGCGTCGTGGCCTTGGCCCTCACCCTGCCGGCGCTGGCGGCCGGGGCGACGCTCATGACCATCGATGCGCCCTACGCCTGCTGCTGGGGCTGGGCGCTGGTCCTCGGTCATCAGGCCGTCTTCCGCGGCTCGCGCTGGGCTTGGCCGGCGACCGGAGCGGTAGTCGGTTTGGGAATCCTGGCGAAATACACCATGGTGCTGTGGCTGCCGTCGGCCGGGCTGTTTCTGCTCCTCGATCCGCAGCGCCGCCGCTTGCTGGCGCGCCCCGGCTTCTGGATCATGAGCGCCATTGCCGGGTTGTTTTGTCTGCCGATCTTGATCTGGAACATGCGGAACGGCTGGGTGACGTTCCGCCACGTCGATCACCTGGCCGGCGACGGCTTCCATTGGTCCGGCCCATTGGATTATGTCGGCGGTCAGGCGGCGCTGCTGATGGGGTATTGGTTCCTTGTCTGGCTGGCGGCGATGACGGCGCACCGACTGACGCGACAATCCGATGCGGGCGCGGACTACCTCTGGTGGATGTCGGCGCCGATGTTCCTTCTCTTTTTTGCGCTCAGTTTCAAGACCGGCGGCGGCGAGCCGAATTGGCCGGCGACGGCGTACGTGTCGGGCGTCGTCCTGGCGACGGCGTGGCTGGCCCGGCAGCTCGCATCGCCGTCGGTGTGGTATCGGCGCTCCGTCCTGGCGTCGGCGGCGGTTGCATGCGGCCTGGGTCTGGCGGTGATCGTGGTGATGCATCACACCGATTGGGTGCAGCCGCTGCTGGCACAGCTATCCGGACCCGCGACGGCGGACCGGCCTATGCCGCTGCGCCGCTTCGATCCCACCTGCCGGCTGCGCGGCTGGCGGGCGCTGGGCGAGGCCGTGGACCGGGAGCGCAACTTGCTGTGGAACACCGAGCGCCGTGAGCCGGTCTTAGCAGGGGTCAGCTGGTCTTTGCCCGGAGAGCTGGGCGTCTATTGCGCCGGCCATCCGCAGGCGTACTCGATCGGTCTGGCGCTGGGCGACCGCCATAGCCAATATGATTTGTGGCCGAATCCACTGAGCAACGTGGATTCATTCCGCGGCCGGACGTTCATTGTCATCGGCGGCTTGTCCGCCGAGGCGCGGAAGGCGTTCGAGGTGGTCGAGAAGCCGTATGATTTCGTGTATTCCGAGGCGGGGCAACCGATCGCCCTGTGGACGATTACGGTTTGTCACGGCTACCAGGGCTTTCCTCCGTCGCCCAACCCTCCCTTCTGATGACAGAGCGGGTGCTCTCTGATTCCTTCCCATCAATAGCGGAATTCCAGCCCCAAATTCAGGCCCTGCGCCCAGAAGTCCGACTCGTGGAACAGCACCGCGGGCCGATTCTGGCCGACCGGGGCGATCGTTCCCGGCGCGTCGAAGTTCGGAATCTGCGTCTCGTCCAGCACGCAGTCGATTTGCTGGCCCGGCCGCACCACGTTGGTCCAGTACAGGAAATCATAGCCGGCGAAGACGCGCCAGTGCTCGTTGATGTGGTAGCTCAGCGTCAGGTTGATTTCCGGTACGACGCTGAACTCGTTGCGGTTGTGGGTTCCGATGTTGCTCGGCAGGGCCAGCAGACCGCCGACGAACGGCGTCGTCACGCCGGTGGCCGTGTTCGTCACCAGCTGACCGCCGTTGATCGTTATCCGCTGGTTCGTGTCGCCGAGGGCCAGCTTGCCGGTCACATCCAGGCTCCACGGGCCGCGGTCGAAATCGGCGTCGAGTCCCACCTGGGCGCCGTAGAACTGGTTCCGCGTGGCGAAATCGTCGAACACCAACGCCGTCAGATTGCCACGACCGGCCGGGGCGGTCGGCAGGTTCATCACGTTCTCAGAGATCGACAGGTCCTCGCTCAGGTTCAGATAGCGGAATCCCGCCAGGCCGTCGATGTGATAGTTCCAGTCCGTGCCGCAGGGATCGCAGGGATTGCAGGTCGGGCAGCCGCACCACAGAGGACAGCGCAGGTTGGCTTCGAGGCCCCACAGGTTGCTCGAATTGCGCACGGCGATATTGCCGGTAGATTCGCCGGGAAAGACCGTTAGCTGCGCGAACTCGGCGTTGCGGTTCTCGCTGAAGAACGGGCGGGCCAGCACGGCGAAGTTCGCGGAGCTGGCGTTGAACTGCTGCGTGGACCCCGGCAGGAAGAAACCGCTGACTTCGATCGCTTTCGTCTGGCAATCATCGAGCCACAAGCCGGCGGTGAATCGTCCGCCGGAGTGCGCGCCGCTGCCCAGATCGCCGCCGAACAGCACGCGCGTCGTTGGGTTGCCCAGGATGCCGTTGTCCGCAGGGGCGCTGGTCGTGACCAGCGGCGGCGTTACGTCTTTCTTGAACGCCCAAAGCAAATACTCGCCACGGACATACAGCATCGACGTTTGCGGCGCCAGGTCGGGGAACAGGACCTGGGCCGTCTGCGGGTTGGCCGCATCCACGTCGGGGACCGGCGTCGGCGCCGGGAAGATGGAGTTGGGGTCGGCCGTCGGGGTGGGCGGTGGGATGACGACGTTGCTTGGCGGCGCGGCAGCAGCGGGCGCCACAGCCGGCTGCGGCGTGACGGCGATCGGCTCGCCGGTGTAGAAAGCGGGCCGTGTGGACGCGGCTCGATCTGCGGCAAACACGCTGCCGGCGTCGCCGTCGTCCCCGGCGCCGCCGCGCGGCACGGGCGTCGGCGCGCCATACCCGGCCTGGACCACGCTGGAATCGAAACCGGGCGAAGCCGGCGGAACGGGGATCGCCCTGCCGATCGTCGCGCTGGGCGCGGCAAGCTCCACCAAATGGGCAGGCGGCTGAAGATCGGCGGGCCGCCCGGACGGTCGCCAGATCACGTCCTGCGCCCGCGCCTCGGCGGTCCAGCCCGCCAGCGCCAGGATGAATCCACTCATCCAGATATAGTTGTTGACCATGCCGGTGCTCCGTTTCGGGGCGCGCCGTGGACGAACGGCGCGACGCCGCCGCGCGCTCCCCGTACAGGAGATTTCGGCCAATCCCTAAAGGAAACACAAACGATTCGCCCGGCAAAGCCGCGCCAGGCGGACGCTGGCCCGCGCGGAAGGCCGCAGAATCGTTACATCTTTGCCGCGCTTGCCGGGCGCATCGAATTGACCTTTTCGGGCTAAAGGGCGGGTGGTATGGGTGGTAGCCCTTGGGGACGAATACCAACGAACATCTGGGAGGCGTCCCGCTTCTTTACGGAAGAGAGAGGAGGCGGAACATGGACGCATATTGGGCGCGGCGTCGATGGAGGCTGCACATTGCCTGCGCTTGCATCGCCCTGGGAGGTTGGACCGCCGGCGCGGTCCGGGCGGAGGCGCCGGTTGCTGAAGGTGCATCGGCCCGGCAAAGCACGGCGGAAGGGAAGCGCGGCGTGATTATCACGACCGAGGGCGGCCTGGCGCACCAGGCGCTTGCGGGAATGACGGCGTTCAATCCTCCGATAATCCCGCCTGACGTCCCGCCGGCCGGCACGCCGCCTCCCAGCACGCCGGACAATCCGCTGCCGCCGGACACGCCGGTGACGACCGTCTATCCGCCGGACATGCCGCCGGACACGCAGCCGACTACGACAGGCAGTCCCGAGCCGGGCGGCTTCCTGATGGGGCTAATCGGCTCGTTATGTACTGGCGCGGCGGTTTGGCGGCGTCGGCTGGCGTGGCTGCGGATCGGAGGAAGCGACGTTGTCTCGGCGTGACGTCACGCCACGGGCTTCCACGTAACCACGCTAAGCGGACTGTCGGGGCATGCTTTCCTTGGGCATGGGTCCCGGAAGACGGTAAGGCCGACACGCAGCGCGCCTGGGGTGTGTCGGCCATACCCTTGGGGGGTCTCACCGGCTGCGTCCCGCGCACACGCACGGCTCAGGCGCGATAGCTGATAGCGGAGCCGCTATGAGCGCGATTTCCAGTGGAGTCGATGGCTCCGCCATGACCGGGCCGGGACGAAGCGCATCTGGACCGGGGGCGTAACCAGGCCATTTGACAACCACAGCCGTTTTTTCGCTGCCGAGATTGGAGCACTCGTAACGGACCTGAAACGTTTCACTTTTCTTTGCGCCTTTGGGTGAGATTCTTCTTATTTACCCACTGTCTTGGTTTTCGGCGAACGGCGCGGCTTGGCGGTCTTGCTCGTCCTTGGGTTCGCCTTACGCGGCGGTGCGGCCGGCGCCTCGGCAATTTCGATCCCGAAGACGGCGGCGACGTCGGCCTCGGCCAGCGTCTTCTTCCGGGTCGTTGTCTTCTTGCCGGCGTGCGTCACCGCTTCCTCGATCAATTGCAGATGATCGACTTTGCGGAGGCTGAAAAGCAAATCGGGTTGGTGATCCAGACGCGCCCCGACGCCGTACAAGACGGCGGCGATGTGTTTGCACATGCCGGCCCAATCGGGACAGGAGCAGGACATCTCGATCTCGCTCGGCTTGGGGAACAGGCCGCCCTCGTGGGCCGTGACGATGGCGATCACGTTCTTCGACAGCCGTCCCGCCAGCAGCTCCACGATCGAGCCGATCTGGCCCGCGCAACGCGATTTGACGCCCTGCCACACCTTGTTCGGCAGCGGCGTGATGGCGACTTCCACCTCGTACAGCTCCGATCCGCTGACCAGGGCCGTGACTTGGCCCGGCTGGATTTGCAGGTCCACCACCGAGCCGTTGCGGACGTAGGTGCGGCCGCGCGGCAGGCGGTTCGCAAAATCGCTGTAGGATTCCAAGTTGTCGCACCACGCCTGGCCCCAGAACGTGTGCGCGATGGTCCGGCCCTCGATGACGACCGGCGTGACGGTCTGGCCTTTTTGCCGCCGCTTCGCAATTTCGTGGGCCGCCTTGGCTCGCCGCTGGGCCACGGACACGTAAGGGCGAAAGCCGCCGTACCACATGAAAAGACTCCTTTCCGGAGGAAGAAGTTGAAGTTCCTCCAATGGATTCTATAGGCCGGCCGCCGCGGTTCCATTTAGAGGCACTCACAAAAAGGTGGCTGGAACTCTAAAATCACAGTTCCAGCCACCTTTTTGTGAGTGCCTCTTACGATTCCAACGCCTTGGAAACGTCCAGGGCCACGAACGCCAGCAGCTCGTCGTTGGGCATCTCCGTCAGCAACCGCTCGCCGCCTTCGACCACGTCGCGCATCAGATCGGCCTTCGACGTGAGCAAGGCGTCGATTCGCTCTTCCACGGTTCCTCGGCAGACGAACTTGTGGACCAGGACGTTGCGTTTCTGGCCGATGCGGAACGCCCGATCCGTCGCCTGATTTTCCACGGCCGGGTTCCACCAGCGATCGAAGTGAATCACCTGCGACGCGGCCGTCAGGTTCAGGCCGGTCCCGCCCGCCTTGACGGACAGCACAAAGAAGGGCGGCCCGTCGTCGCGCTGGAACCGCTCCACCAGCTCGCGTCGTTTGGCCACGGCCGTGCCGCCGTGCAGCACCAGGCCCGGCCGGCCGAACACGCCTTCGAGGAACTGCGCCAACGGCTCGGCCGTCTCACGAAACTGCGTGAAAACCAGGGCCTTCTCTTGCCGCTGGGCCAGCTCCTCGCACAGCGCCGCCAGGCGCTGAAACTTGCCGCTGTGTTTGGGGTCGTAGTCCCCGTGGCCGAGCATCTGGGCCGGATGATTGCAGATCTGCTTCAGGCGCATCAGCTGGGCCAGCACCAGGCCGCGGCGCTGAACGCCGTCTGTCGTCTCCAGCTTTTCCTGGAGATCGCGCACCGTCTGTTCGTACAGGGCCGCCTGCTGCCGGCTCAGGCCGCAATACGCCTTCACTTCGGTCTTGTCCGGCAGATCGGCGATCACGCGTTTGTCGGTCTTCAATCGCCGGAGAATGTAAGGCCCCACGAGCGCCCGCAGCGGCTGATACGACGGCTTGGGCGGCGCCTCCAGCCGCTTGACGAAGTTCGCGTAGGCCTTCGCATTGCCCAGGAGGCCGGGATTCAGGAAATCAAACAGCGACCACAAATCGGAGAGTCGATTTTCGACCGGCGTGCCCGTCAGGGCGATCCGGCCGGCTGCCTGCAATTCCTTGACGGCCCGCGTCTGGCGCGTGCCGGAGTTCTTGATCGCCTGGGCCTCGTCGAGGATGGCGAGGCGCCATTGCCGCTGGCGCAGCCGCTCCTTGCGCGCCAGCATTCCATAGGTGGTTATGACCAGATCGCGGTCCTCCATGTCCGCGTCCGAGAGGTCCTCCTTGCCGGCGGGCGTTTCGGAGGGATGGGCGATGGCGATCTTCAACGACGGGGCAAACCGTTCGATTTCCGCCTTCCAGTTGGCGATCAGCGACGCGGGAACCACCAGCAGGCTGGGCACGGCCCTCTGGGGGCTGACGCCGCCCAGCTCGCCTGGATCGCGTTCCCGCTTCAGAGCCAGCAGCAGGGCGATCACCTGCACCGTCTTTCCCAGTCCCATGTCGTCGGCCAGGCAGGCGCCCAGACCCAGTTGGGCCAGGAAATGCAGCCAGCTCAGGCCGATGCGCTGATACGGGCGCAGCTCGGCCTTCAGGTCAGGCGGCGGGGGGACTTGCCGGGCGTCCGGCGCCTCAACTTGCTTCAGCATCGCTTCGAGCGCAGGGCCGGCCTTCAAACCGGTCCACTCGCGCGCCGCTTCCGGGATGTCCGCCGAGGCGTCGCGGTCCAGAGGGGCGCCCGCCAGCAAACGCATCCCCTCGAAAAAGGACAGGCCGTCGCGCTTCACTTGGCGTTCAACGGTCCGCCAGTGCTCAAGCGCCTCCGCCAGTTTCGCGCGGTCGATCTCCACCCACTTGCCCTTAAAACGAACCAGCCCGCCCGTCGCGGCCAGCATTTCCTGAAGCTCCGCCTCGCTCAGCGTCTCGCCGTCCAGGGCGACGCCGACCGAGAAATCGAGCAAGGCGTCGACGCCCAGACGCGACGCGTTCCGCGGATTGATCTGGACATTGACGATCGGCCGAGTGGGATGATGGGGCTTCCACCAATCCGGAACGCGGACGAGCAAGCCGCTTTCCTCAAAGATCGGAATGTCTTGCAAGAAACGGTGCGCTTCCTGCGGCGACCACGCCAGCGGATGGTACACCTCGCCGGAATCGACGAGGTCCTTGACCAGGGCGCTGCGCTCGGCCGCCCGGTCCAGGGGCGTGAGCAGCGAAAGGAGGGCTTTGCGGTTCCCGGCGCCGGCGTATTGTTGCAGCGCTCGCCCGAGCGGCTCGTGCTGGACGCGCCCTTGGGGCGACAGGCGGCTGACATAGGTGGCCAGGAACGCAAACGGGCTTTCCGGGTCGCGCTTGTTCTCGGCCAGGTGCAGCGTGACCCGGCCGACGAACCGCCACTGCGGGTTCTTTTCGCTGAGATACGCTTGCGCGCCGCCCTTGTGGCGCCGAATCTCCTCGCGAACCAGCGCGTCCAGGTCGGTCCACCACTCGGCCAGCGTGTCGGGACGGAGATATTCCAGACCGACCATCGGCGGCGCTTGCATGATCCACGCCGTTCGTTCCGCTTCAGACGGCGGCGGCGTCGGCGGCAGGTCGTGGGTCTGTTCGTGGCCCTGCGTCTGGCACAGTCGCGTCAGATAGGTGCAGGCGAACGACCGAACCGATTCCAGCGCCGGCGGGAGATGGGTCTGCAGCTCCTTGGTCGCCAGATGCAGCAGCCCGTGCGCCGGGCCGGCGCCAAAGGCGGCGACGATGGATTTGGAAAGGACGGCGGCGCCGTCGTCGGGGTGCGACGATTCCATCAACCCCAGACGGCCGCTGGGCGAAATGAAGAGTTCATACATAGCTCAGATCGTTTATCTTGCCGGCGCACCCGAGGGCGCGAGAGGCAAAGCACTGTCTCCATTGTAGGACCGCTCGTCAAGGAGACCGTGGACCAAGGGGGGCGTGAATGGCCCATGTCCATTCACGGCGTCCCCTTTATCCGCTCTGGACGCCACGCCAACGCGCCAACTACCCAGAACCTTGGCGCAACGTAAGTCGTTGTCGCATCGGACTCATGAGGCCTTGCGCCATGCGCAAGGGTCCGGTCCCCCCCGGCGATGGGCGCCGTTGAGCGACGATGAGGGGACGGCAGGTTGGACGACCGGGCCTGGGCGGATGGACGCTTTGACATAACGCACCTCGACGCCGCGGAGACGCGGGGCGACGCCGAGTGTACCATGCGGAAGGGCGTCTGGGCAGGGGAAGCGGAGGGGAAAGGACTGGTCCCAGAGCGCCGCTGGGCGCCGTCTAAGCCGTTGGGAGCTTGCCGTGTCGCAGCGGGTCGCGTTTGTCCCAGGACCGGTGCGTTCCCACGCGCCGCCGTCGCTGACTGTGCCGGAGATTACGCTGGGGTGGAGCGGATCGACAGGCCGTTGGGCAGGCCGGCGGCGGAGCAGGTCGGCGTGCCGGCGGTTGACTCGGCGACGCCGATGGGCAGAGAGACGCTGTCGGCGTGGTTGTTGGTCTGGTGGGCAGAAGAAACGATCATCAGTCGCGGCGGATGTTACACGGCAAGATCAATCCAGAATATCCCTTATTGGTTCCCTTTACTTGCTAAGCGTGGAGTTGCGCACGTGAATGCACGCCGTGCCCTTTATCCGCCTCTCAATCGTAAAGTCGATCGCTACTGCCGCCTAAGCAGCAATAAGCGCTGCGCCTACGTCTAAATCTATAGCACTCCTGATTGGCTAAGTAAGTGCTGTACGAAGCTGACGGCGGACGCGGCCGCAAACAGCTGATGTTGATCCGTTTTTGCGCCATCTGCCCAATCACAGATCGCCTTAACCAAGATCCACTCCCGTTTCTCGCGTTCTGCCGATGCCGCTAACCCCACTCCCTCCATTTCTCCGCCTATTGCGTTCGGATGGGTCTGGAATAGCTTTGCCTTGAAATCCGGGTTGTCCACCAACTTTTCGCCGGACAGGATGGGACCGAAATGGGACGTGCAATTCGCCCCGGTGGGATCGCGGAAACACCAATCCACGGCGGTGTTCTTGAAGCGATCAAGTAACCGGGTGCCCGCAAGGAACTGCTGCCCCCGAGAGATGGATTGCTCAACGCCGACCCGTTCCGGCTCGTATGCGATAACCCGCTCTGAAACCAGCACGTCGCCAATCTTCTGCCGCTCGGGGTTTCTGCCGTACGCCACGCCGGCCATGATGATTCCAGACGGTTTCCAGAACCGCGCCGCCTCGCCTGTCACATTCTGGGCCGAGTCGCGTCCCGACGCACCTATCGCACACATGCAAAGAACCACCGGATACTGACCGAGCCGACCCAAGAAATACGTGTTCTTGTCTTGAAAAATGCGCGCGATTCCACTCATCCCCTCAAGCGGCTCCAAATGCCGCAGAACCGTGTCGCGTTCCATCGGGGTAGCAGTGAGCAACACGATCTTGGGCTTGAACTGCTTTTTCAGCTCTTGAGCGGTCCCGGTTACCACCGGCGGCATCGGTCGCATGCGCCAGGCTTCTTTGGAGTAGTCAACCCTGCTCTCCACCACCGGGGTGGCGTTCTGCGCTGTTGGTTTCGCTGCTAGCAGGAGTCCCACAGCGAACGCCGAAGCCAAATTAACATCCATTGGGCGGCTGCGTTCGCCCAGAATCGAGTAATACGACGTGGTCGGGATTTGGGCGAACCGTTCGCGCCATTGGTCCGGCCAGCCCGCGTCGAACTGGCGCTGAACGACCCACTCGTACGGAACCGTTGTGTTCTCGTGCCACGCCAGCCGCCCACCGTGGAGCGGCGTACCCGCAATGTGCCGCCAGCTCAGGCGGTGCAGCAGCAGGAGCCAGTGCTCGACGCCGGGCTCACTCTCCGCGATCGGCATGTCAATAAGCACGCCGTGGTCAAAGACCAGCACCGCCGGCTGCCAAGTCTGGGCAATGAAGGCCGTCGGTGCCGAGGGCACGTCGCCGAAAACGTACCGCATTCCGCCACGGGGCCTACGGAAGAGGTCAACGACATCTTCGGCATATTCGTGGCCAGCCAAATCGGGCACATCAGTCAAGGCTCGGCTCGCCGCTTCTGCGAGAGACTCAAAGGGCCTGAGCGCCGTGTGATCCCCACACAGGTAGCTCGACCGCAGCCTCAGCCGTTCGACCACGGCGCGGGGTATCCCGGAGCGGTCCCTGACGATGCGATCTTGCGGAATCCCGTCAATCGATTCTCCCGATTTCACTTCGCGGAAGCCAGGGTGGACCCAGGGCAACGAGGAGAATTGGACAACGTACCACGGCTCGGCCCGAGTGAATTGTCCTGGATCGGGTGAGCCGAGACCTGATTCCCGTACAAACCAGTCAGGCCCTCTCATACGATCACGCGCGTCGTCGGGCACCTCAACCATCAAGTGATGCAGCCCACGCGAGTTGGCGGCCCGGGCTTCGAATTGCTTTTGAAGCGTTTCCAGCGTGTCTCGCCAGCCCATTGCTGCGCCTCGAACGTTGAAGGTGATGCCGGTTGATCCCTCGGGCACCGGTTCCGGTAGGTGGGATTGCCCCCTTGGCACTCAGGCACGGCTTCAAATCACCACCCCCGAAGACCGCAAAACCACTGCACACTCCTAAATTCTACACGGCCCGAATCAGCGCGTGGGGAAAATAGCGTCGCTTCTTTATTCCGGTATAACACATGGGCCACGAGCCGCTCTGTGGCAGCGAATCCCGCCCCCTTGCCGCATGCGTCACGCCGACTACACGGCGTATCCCTGCCAGGTGCGACGAGGGTGAGCCCGTCAAACCGGCAGTGTCCAGATACGGACAAAGGGGACGGCGTGAATTGTCCTGGTCAATTCACGCCGTCCCCTTTGTCCGCGCCTTTCCGGCCTTGCGACCCTACCGGCGCTGTCCGCGCGTCGCTTGAAACAGCAGGCCGGGTTCGCTTGACTTCGTTTCACAAAAATGCGAATAATGTTCAAGGGGGGAAGCGCCTATGCCGAAGACGACGGTGGTCTTCTTCAAGGACGACGACGGCGACGTGCCCCTCCTGCAGTGGCTCGCAGAACTTCGGCCTAAAGAGGCAGTCGCCAAGCGTCTGGCGCTGATCGAGACGCTCAGAGAAAGGGGGCATGATCTGCGTCGGCCCCAAGCCGCTCCCCTGCGCGACGGCATATACGAACTGCGGGCGCGGCTGAACAAGGTGCGGCTTCGGATGCTGTACTTCTTCCACAAGAAGGCGGCGGTCCTCACCCACGGCTTCGGCAAGAAAAGCGACGAGACGCCCCCCGTGGAAATCGACAGGGCCGTCAACTACCGGACTCGGTTCCTGGCGGACCCCAAGAAGCACTTCCACTCGGAGGACTGATGGATGACGAGGACCA
>DATKHW010000064.1:0-10888 GCA_035546275.1 Gemmataceae bacterium | reverse complement strand
TTCGAGGAGCAAGCCATGCTCGGACCTTGCCTGTCCTCCATCCAGAGCCGCCTGGGCGTCCTGCGTCGGATCGACTGGCGCCCACTTGTCATCGCGGCCTGGGGGCTCGTGCTGCTGTGGCCCGTCCGCCAAACTGGCTGGCTCTGCGACGACTTGTTCAACGCCTCGCTGCGCGGCCTGTGGATTCATGAGCGGATTTCCTGCCTCGGCAACGCCCTGACCGAAATGGCCGGCTACGCCAAACTGGGCCGCATCAATCCAGGCATGCATCTGTGGATCAACCTGGTCTTCGACCTGTTTCCCGACCTCTATTGGTACAAATGGGCGCAGGTCGCCGCCGTCCTCGCGTCGCTCTTGGTCTTCTACGGCTGTCTCCGCGGCATGGGCGCCGACGCGGACCTTGCGGCCCTGGCGTGTCTCCTCGCCTCCGGCCTGATTCAGTTCCGCGCCGGCGGCGATCCGGTCCTCGCCTTCGATTTCCTGCTGCCGTTGCTGCTGATCCTGAGCGCCCTGTCGGTCTGGCTCCTGCATCGTCATCGAGTCGCCGGCGGCCGTTGGGCCCTGGCGGGCAGCCTGCTGCTTTACGCCGCCGCCGCCCTCACCTACGAAATGACCTACACATTTTGGCTGATGCACGCCTGGGTGCTATTCCGCACCCGCGCCGGCTGGAAGCGCGGCGCCCTCGCCCTGCTGCCGTTCGCGGCGATCCCCATGCTGCTCACGCTCGGCTCGGCGTACCAGCGTTCCCGCGTGGTCTGGCCGGACGGGTCGTATGACGTCAAGTACAGCGTCCCCAAAATGGCGGACACGTTCAGTAAGCAGATGGTCGCGTCGCTGCCGTGTTCCTACGCCGGCCTGGACGCCGAGGCGCCGGTGCACGGCGTGTTTGGCTGGGGGACGTTTCGCCATTACGCTATAGCGTCGGTCCTGGC
This sequence comes from Gemmataceae bacterium, assembly GCA_035546275.1. GTDB lineage: Bacteria > Planctomycetota > Planctomycetia > Gemmatales > Gemmataceae > UBA4732. The sequence goes on along the minus strand of DATKHW010000064.1, from coordinate 9,956 downwards.
TCTGCTGCTGATTGGGGTCTTCGCTTACCGCCTGCTCCACCGCGCTCGACAAGGCGGCCTTGACCTGGCCTGGTGGGCCGCGCTCGGCCTGATGCTGACCGTGCTGCCCGTCCCGGTCCTGTGCTTCTGCGACAAGTATCAGGGGACGTTTCGTTACGGCTTCGGCTGGCTCGTGGTGTTCGTCCAGTATTTCGGCGTCGGCCTGCTTTTGGCCGCGGGCGTCGGCGCGCTGGGATTCTGGCTGCGGCGCTGCCCGGCGTGGCTGCTCGCGCCGGCGCCGGCCGTCCTGTTCGCGGCGTTCACGGTCGTCGATTACGCCGCCAACGTTCAGGTCGCGGCCGCGCAGCGTGTACCCTTCCTGTCGCCCCGCGCCGAGATCGAAGAGGTGATCGACGCCGGCGTGCTGGGCGATGTCGCGCCCGGCGGCGTCCTGGTGATCGACCGTAACTTCATCTGGGAGTACGCGGAGGGCGCCACTTATTTCTACTGCTCCCACACCCATACGCGCCTGGACGACGTGCTGGCGCCGGCTGTGGACCCCGGCGCCATTCGCAAGCTCTTGCGGAACCGATCGGGCGACGATCCGATTCCGGACGCCGTGCGGCTTCGCTACTCCAAGGTTGGAGAATCGGGGGGGTTCGTCCTGGCCGGTCGCATCGGCTACGCCCGGCTGGACGAACTCGGCGTCATCCGGGACTACGGACTGGACGGCCCGCACCTGGCGGTGTGGCGCGGCGAGAAGTGGGACCCGCTGCGCGACCGGCCGTTCATCTTTCACAGCTCCTGCCGATCCGAGCCGGTCGCACTGGCGTCGGAAGGGATGCGGCGCGTGCGCACCACCGAGCACTGGGTCATCTACGAAATCGACAGTCCTTCTCCGTATCTGGAAGCGGAGGGAGCGTGGCTGGAGTTTCCGTCGGCCGCGGCGAACGCCCGGCTCGCCGACGCCGCGGCTGGCCCTGTCCGCTAGGATGTCCCTGTGGCCCCGGCCGTGCCGGGACGGGACGCGCGGAGACGGGACATGCCGGCGGAGAAAGCACAGGCCCTGGTGCTGCGGACCACGGACTGGAGCGAAACCAGCCGCATCGCTTCCCTGTGGACCCGCGAATTCGGCAAGGTGCGCGTCCTGGCGAAGGGCGGTCGGCGGCTCAAATCCAACTTCGAAAACGCCCTTGATTTGCTGACGCATTGCAGTATCGTCTTCCTCCGCAAATCGCCGGGCAGTCTCGACCTGTTGACCGAGGCGCAGGTGGTGCGGCGCTTCCCGCGTCTGCACACCGACCTGGCCGTCCTGTACGCGGGCTACTACGTCGCCGAGTTGCTGGAGGCGATGACCGAGGAACACGATCCGCATCCGCTGCTTTTCGACTCCGCGCTGGAAATGCTGAATCTGCTCGGTTCGCCGGACGGGGGCATGGTCGGAGACCATGCCCCAACGCGGCCGCCGGCGACGGGACCGTGCGTGGCGCGGTTTGAACTGGTTTTGTTGCAGGAAGTTGGCTATAGCCCCGCTTTGGAGCGGTGTGCATCCTGCGGCGGAGCGATCGACGAACGGCGGCCGGCTTTCAGCTGCGCCGCCGGCGGTCTGGTTTGTCCGAATTGTGCCCCGGGCAGCCGCGATCGCCGGCAGCTGTCGCCGGGCGCGCTCGAGATGCTGCGGGCGCTACAGGGGTCGGACGAGGCCCGGCGGCGCCTGTGGGACGCCGAGGTGCGGCGCGAGGTGCGTCTGGTGCTGGGGCAGTACGTCACCTATTTGCTGGGGCGGCGCCCGCGCCTGTTGCCTTACCTGGGGAGTTGAGGCCGTGACGACGACAGCCCGTAACGTCTTGGCGATCCGGTTCCGACTTCACCGGCGGGCTTACGCCGCGCCGCTCGCTCTTCTCTTCGTCGGCCTCGGCGGCTGCGCGTCGCCGGGGTTGGCGCAGGCCGCCAAGGATGCGCCGCCGGCCCCGTATGGCGTCGTGCAGGCCCAGGCCACGGAAACCGCGCCGGCCGATCCGACCCTGAAACCCACGCCCAAATACGATCCCACCGTACCGAGCTTCTGGAACGGCTACGGCCTGTGGGCGGTGCCCAAACCGCCGCCGCCGCCGGCGGACAGCTTCATCGTGCGGCCCGACGGCTTGACGCCGGAGAAGCTCCCCGAAACGGGCACCAGCGAATCGCGCCTGGTCGGAGCGCGCGACCTGTTCCGCCGCGGCGAGTACGCCACGGCCCAGCAGCTGTATCACAGCGTCGGCAACGACTCCAAGACCACGCCCGCCAACATCCAGGAAGGGCTCTTCTACGAGGCGGAATGTCTGCGGATGCAGGGCAAATACCCCGCCGCCGCCGACACCTACAACGATTTGCTCAACAAGTTCGCCAACACGCCCTACCGCGACCAGGCCGTCCAGCACATGTTCGACATCGCCAACTACTGGCTGGACGACACCCGCAAAGACATGGAAGTGTGGCAGCAGTACAAGGACGGCAAGCAATGGTACTACTGGCCGCAAGTCTTCTCCTGGGACAAGACCAAGCCGGTCCTGGATGAACAGGGCCGCGCCGTCGAGAAGCTGGAGCAGGTCCGCCTCAACGACATCAACGGGCCGCTGGCTGACCAGTCCCTCTTCTATGCCGGCAGCGTGGCCATGTACAACAAGGACTGGAGGGCGGCCGACAACTACTTCACTCAGATTTACGAGCATCATCCCAACAGTCCGCTGGCGCCGAAGGCCATCGAATACGCCATCATGGCCAAGAACCTCAGCACGGGCGGCCCCGAGTACGACGGCCGCAAGGCCGCCGAGGCCCGCAAGCTGGTGGACGCCGCCTTCCGCAACTACCCGGAGTACAGCAGCGACCCGCAAAAAGCCGAGTTCCTGACCCGGCAGCTCCAGGGCATCACGCTGCAGCAGGCGGCCAAGGATTTCGGGATGGCGGAGTTCTGGGAGAAGCAGGGACATCCGGGAGCGGCTTACTTCCAATATGGCGTCGTGAAGCAGCGCTATCCCAACACGACGTATGCGGCGCAGGCCGAGACGAAGATGCAGGAGCTGGCCGCCAAGATTCAGAAGACGGGCGGCCAGGAGCCGCCGAAACCGCCGACGGATGCGGGGCCGGCGCCGACGGTGATTCCGGCGGGGTTCCGGCAGTGACAACTGGGGCTTTCCTCCCCTCTCCCCTGTACTCAGGGGAGAGGGGTCGGGGGTGAGGGGTTCTTCCTCCCATGCGAAGTCGAACCCCCTCTCCCCCGGCCCCTCTCCCCCGAAGCGGGGGAGAGGGGAGAATGGCGTGGAGACGAGGCATGAAGGCGACATCCCGGTTAGCGCTCTTGGCCTGCGCGGCCGCCGCTCTCGTGCTGCCGTCGTGCGAGTCCGACCGGGTTTACAGCTTTCTCGGCTACGAGATGGGCCAGAAAGCCCTCTATGATTGCAGCATCCACACGGTCCGCGTGCCGATCTTCCAGAACCGCACTATGCTTCGCGGCGTCGAATTCGAATTGACCCGCGCCGTGGTGGACGCCATCAACCTGAAGACGCCTTACCGCGTGGTGGGTCCGAATGAGGACGCCGACACCGAGCTGACCGGGACCATCGTCTCGTTCACCAAGGGGCTGCTGAACGTCAACCAGCTCAATGAAGTACGCGAGCAGCAGACGGTCATGACCATCGAGGTGAGCTGGCGCAACCTGCGCACTGGCGAGGTGCTGTCCGACCCAACGCGGCGAACGCCCGGCACATCCGGTCCGGCGCTGCCGTCCCTGCCGGGCGCGGCGCCGATCGCGGGACAGCCTGGCATTGTTCCGCCGGGCACGATCTCGGCGCCGGCGGCCCCCGGGGAAGCCGCCGCCGTCGCCACGCCGGCGCCGGTGCTGGGGCCGGACGGCAAGCCGATTTATGGGCCGGACGGCAAGCTCTTGCCGATTCCGCCGTCGGGGAAGATCATCATTACCGCGCTGGGCGATTTCATCCCAGAAATCGGCCAATCGCTCACGACGGCGCAGCAGCAAAGCGTGAACCAGGCGGCGGTGCAGATCGTCTCCATGATGGAAAAGCCCTGGGGCCTTCCTTCTTGTCCGTGAACCGCCATGTCCGACGGCCGCGACGAATGGCGCCTCCGCGACCGGATGCTCAATCCGGGCCGGACGGCCCTCGTCATGGGCATCATCAACGTCACCCCCGACAGCTTCTCCGACGGCGGCCGCTTCGCCGCGACCGAGGCCGCTGTCATTCACGGCATCGACCTGGTCCGTCAGGGCGCCGACCTTCTGGACATTGGCGGCGAATCCACCCGGCCCGGCGCCGATCCCATCGACGTGGAGGAAGAGCTGCGCCGCGTCCTTCCCGTGGTGCGCGAGTTGGCGGCGCAGACCTCCGTCCCTCTTTCCGTGGACACCTGCAAAGCGGAGACGGCTCGTCAGGCTTTGGCGGCCGGCGCTCATGTCATTAACGACGTGACGGCCCTGCTCGGCGATGCGGACATGGCCGGCGTGGTGCGCGATACCGGCGCCGGCGTGATTCTCATGCATATGCAGGGCACGCCGCGGACGATGCAGGTAAATCCCGTTTACGAAGACGTGACGAAGGAGGTTACGGCGTTTCTGGAGGCGAGGTTGCAGGCGGCGGAGGATGTCGGTATAGCTCGGTCGCAGGTGGTGCTCGACCCCGGCGTGGGCTTCGGCAAGACGTTCGAGCACAACCTGGAGCTGCTAGCTCGCCTGGCGGAGTTGCAGCGGCTGGGTCGGCCGGTTTGCCTGGGCGTCTCCCGCAAGGGCTTCCTGGGCAAGCTGCTCGACCGATCGGTCGCGGAGCGGATGGTCAGTTCCGTGGCCGCCGTCTGTCATGCACTGGCGCATGGGGCGGCCCAGATCGTTCGCGTCCATGATGTGGCCCAGACGCGCGACGCGGTGCGCCTGCTGCAGGCGCTGAAGGAGCGGGAACGGCGGTTGTAGGGTGGGTCGAGTCTTCGAGACCCACCATGCTTGGATCGGTGGGTCTCGAAGACTCGACCCACCCTACGGTTCAAGGAACAAGAACGGCCCGGCTAGCCGCACCGCATGGAGGTCCGACCGTTGCAGGAACGCCTGACGCAGCTGTATCAATCCGTGGGCGTGCGCGATCTCGTCGAGATCGGCATCCTCGCCCTGCTGCTCTACGTCGCCTTGCGGCTCCTGGGTAAGACGCGCGGCGCCGGGCTGGTGCGCGGCTTCGGCCTGATCATCGTCGCGCTTTTCCTTGTCGTCCAGGCCGTCGTCGTCATCTTCGACCTCACCGTTCTCGGCAGCATCCTCGACTACCTGCTGACGACCTTTCTCATCGGCCTCGTGGTTATTTTTCAGCCGGAGCTGCGCCGCGGCCTGATGGTGCTGGGCCGGTATGGCGTCTGGCGTCTGTTCGGCCACGACCCGCATCATCCGGTCGCCGACAAATTGGCCGACGCCGCCGCGGCCCTGTCCCGCGAGTGCGTCGGCGCCCTGATCGCCATCGAGCGGGACATGACGCTGCACACCTACGTCCACACCGGCGAGGCCATCGACGCCGAGGTGTCGCCGCCGCTGTTGCGGGCCATCTTCGGCAAGCGCAGCCCGCTGCACGACGGCGCCGTCGTCCTCTGTTCGGGCCGCATCGCCGCCGCCGCCTGCCAGCTGCCGCTCAGCCAGCCGCCGGAGGCGCCGGGCGTCCACATGGGCATGAGACACCGCGCGGCGCTCGGACTCAGCGAAGAAACCGACGCCGTACTGCTGGTCGTCAGCGAGGAAACCGGTCGGATTTCCGTGGCGGTCGGCGGACGGCTGGAGCCGGTGCCGCGCGAGAACCTGTCGCGCCGGCTGGCGTCGCTGCTGCGCGATCGGGAAGCGCGGGCCGACGGCGCCAAGCCGTCGGCGAGCGGCATCCAGAAATCAGCGGCGTGAAGGGCGGGCGGCGTGTGGCCGGGGCCTCGAAGACTCAGCCCCGGCGCGAGGGTTTGCCGGGGCCTCGAAGACTCGGCCCCGGCCACACGCAATGAACCGACAGCGCCTGCGGGAACTTGTGTCGGGAGAGTACCCATGATCGATCGCATTCTCTCCTCCCTGGCCGCTCTGTGTCTGGCCCTGCTGGTGTGGCTCTATGCGCGCAGCCGCGATCAGGAGATTCTCGATAACATCACGCTTCCGGTGCAGATCAGCCTCTCCCAGGCCGACGCCGAGCATTACAGCCTCGAAGTCGACGGCCCCGCCCAGGCCGTCGTTTCTTTCAGCGGACCGGCCGAGCGCATCCGCGAGCTGCGCGGCGAAGTTCAGCGGAATGAGCTGCACATCGCCGTCACCGTCGCTATCCCCGAGGACCGCCGCAACGACGCCCGCTACTCCGACACCGTCCACATCGAAGCGCCCCAGGTGCCGGCGCCGCCCGGCGTCACGCCGATCGTCTTTTCGGGCCGCAACCGCATTCCGATTACCATTCGCCATTTGGTGACGCAGGAGCTGCGCGTCACGTTCGATCCGCTGCAGGAGGCGCCGACCGGCCAGCTCATCCTGGAACCGGAAGTGGTCCGCGTCACGGCGCCGCAGGAAGTGTTCGACAATCATCGGACGACGATTCCAACGGTGCCGTCAGCGCTGCCGGTTCGGCCGGCCGACGCGCCCCCCGACGCCGTCGCCGTCGGCCGCTTCGCTCTCGTGCAGGAGCTGGACGGTTTTCCGATCCGCGTCGATCCGCCCAAGGTGATCGTCAAGGCGCCGGCCGTGGGTCATGAAACGCGCACTCTGCGCAACGTGCCGATCCATTTCCTCTGCCCGCCGGATTTCGGCCTGCGGCCGGAGTTCTTCAGCGACCGCGACAGCCGGGTGACGCTGACCGTCACGGGGCCGAAGCAGGCCGACGACCCCAAGGTGTTCGCATTCATCGATCTGACGCACGGGCACTACGAATCGGGGAGCAATCACGAGCCGCTCCAGGTACAATTTCAGCAACGGGAGTTTGAGCTGGTCGATCCGCAACCGCGCATCGTCACCTTCCACCTGACTCCGGCGGACGGCATCCCGGATTTCAAGGGCTTCGGCAGTTCGCCGCCGTGACCGAGATGGCGCCATGAACGTCCCCGCATCGTCGGACCTCTCCGCTCTCTGCACCTGCGTCGCTCGCCGCGCCCGGACCGCCTCCCGGACGCTGGCCGTCGTTCCCAGCGCCCGCAAGGACGCCTGGCTCCGCAACGCGGCCCAGGCCCTGGCCGATCGCTCCGCCGAGGTGCTGGCGGCCAACGAAAAAGACGTCGCCCTCGCCGCGGACGCCGGCCTGAGTGCGGCGCAGATCGACCGGCTGCGGCTCACCCCGTCCCGACTGCGGGCCGCGGCGGACGGAATGCGCGACGTGGCGGCGTTGCCGGACCCGGTGGGGCAGATTCGGTCGAGCAGCGTGCGGCCCAACGGATTGGAGGTCCATAAAGTCGGTTGTGCGCTCGGCGTGATCTTTTTCATCTACGAATCGCGGCCGAATGTGACGGTGGACGCGGCCGGGCTCTGCGTCAAAAGCGGCAACGCCGTCATTCTCCGCGGCGGCCGGGAAGCACTGCATTCCAACGCCGCCCTGTATTACATCCTTGCCGATTGTCTCAAAGAAGCCGGGCTGCCGGCCGACGCGGTGCAGCTGGTGACAACGCCGGATCGGGCGGCCGTGGGGCATTTCCTGCGGATGAACGAGTGGATCGACCTGGCCATCCCGCGCGGCGGCGAGAGCTTGATTCGCCGCGTCGCCGAGGAAGCGCGGATGCCAGTGCTGAAGCACTACAAGGGGAATTGCCACGTTTACGTAGAAAAAAGCGCCGACCTCGACATGGCCGAGCGCATCGTGGTGAACGGCAAATGTCAGCGGCCGGGCGTCTGCAACGCGGTCGAGAGCTTGCTCGTCGATGAAGCCGTCGCGGCGGCATTCCTGCCGCGAGCGGCGGCGGCGCTGCGGAAGCAGGGGGTGGAGATTCGCGGCTGCCCGATCACGCAGTGCTATGTGCCGGATGTGGCCGCCGCCACGGAAGAGGATTACGCGGCGGAATATCTCGATTTAATTATCTCCGTCAAGGTGGTGGAAGATCTGGAACAGGCGATCGCGCATATCAATCAATACGGCTCGGGCCACACCGACGCGATCGTCACGAACGACCTGACGGCGGCGCGGCGTTTCACTGCAGCGGTCGATTCCTCCGCGGTGATGGTCAACGCCAGCACGCGGTTCAACGACGGAGGCGAACTGGGCCTCGGCGCGGAAATCGGGATCAGTACGGATAAATTTCACGCGCGCGGCCCTTGCGGTTTGTTAGAATTGACGAGTTATAAATACGTCGTCTTCGGAGAGGGGCAGGTGCGGGGCGGGTGACGCCCCGGGGCCAAGGAACGATGCACGCCGTGCTGATACTGACGCTGATTCTCCCCATGCTGATGGCGGCGACGTTCCTTTTGCTGCTGCGCCACTGGCGGCGTCAGCAGCTTTTGCACGAGGAATTGTCGCCCATCAGCCGGCAGCACATCGACATCTACCAGGGCGTGCAGCTCAGCGAGTCGGCCGTGGAGTCGGCCAAGGCGCGTTTCCGCGAGCTGCTGGAGCGCGGTGAAGTGGACGCCGTCGAGTCCAGTTTGCGGGCCGGGATGCAGTACGTCGTGCAGGTCCGCGCCCTGGCCGAGATCGGCACCGACGACGCCGGCCGCATCCTGGAGCGCCAGCTGCAGCGCCGGCTGACCGAGGACGTCGTCGAGCAGGCGTGGTACTGGATCGACCTGGCCAACGGTCTGCGCACGCTCAACCGCGCCCAGAGCCTGCCGCACCTGCTGCGCTGCGCCGAGTCGGCCGCCGAGTTGCCTTTAGGGCATTTCTTCGCGGCGGAAACGATCTGCTTCCTCGGCTTCGCCGGCTATCTGCGCCAGGCCGAAACGTCCTTGGGTCGGGCGGCCCTGCGCGTGCTGCACCGGGCCCTGGAAGGATTGCGGTTCGGCGTCCAGCCGACGCTCGTCGCCGAGGCTCGCGTCGGCGAGATGATCGAAAGTCTGTGGGATTCCCGCGACAAGGACGTCGATCCGCTGGCTGTGCGCGTCTATGTCGAGGCCCTGCGGATGCTGCGTCGGGCGCCGCACGCTGAGACGGTCCTGGCCGGCGAGGCGTCGGAACAGGAGGCCTTCAGCTGGCAGATGTCCCGCCTGGCCGCGCTGGAGCCGGCGCTGGCGGAGTACCTGGCCGAAGCGCCGGCGGCGCTGCGGCTCAGGCTGCCGGACGCCCCGCCGAAGGAGCAGCGCGAGATACTGCTGGCTTTGATCGATTTGCGCTCCGAAACGGCGCCGGTGGTGCTGCCGTTGCTGGCGCGGCCGCGGTTCGCGCAGGCCGAGCTAGCGCTGGAAAGCCTCGTGCATTCCAGCGATCCGCGCGTGGGACCGGCCTTGCTCGATTTCGCCTTGCAGCGCGTAGCGGTGGGCCGGCGCAGCCGGCGGCGTCGCTCCACTGTGCCGCCGCCGCGGCCGTCGGTGGCTCTGGATTTCCCCTACCGATCGCTGCTGCGGGCGCTGCGGGCCTGTCCCGGCAAGCCGGTGGAAGATTTCCTGCTGACGGCGGCGCGCGACTGGGACCCGACCTACCGGGCGGCGGCCCTCTCCAGCCTGGGGTGGTGGGAGCCGGTGCAGCGCCGTATGGTCCTGGCGACGTTGCAGGACGCGCGGCACGACGCTAACCTCGACGTGCGGCAGGCGGCCCGCGCCGCCCTGGCCCGGCTCGGCGAACGGCAGGCGCTGCAATGGTTCCGTCAGACGCTCGCCAGCGAAGATCCGCACCGCATGCACGAGGCCATTCAGGCCGTCGCCGTCGAAGGCGTCACGCTCCTGTGGCCCGACCTCGATCACCTGGCCGACGCCGAGGACGCCGACGTGGCCCAGGTCGCCCGGGAGGCGCTGGAACGGATGTGCGAAGAAATGGATTTCGGACGCCGAGAACGGAAATAACGCCGACGAGCCCGAA
>DATKHW010000063.1:0-5349 GCA_035546275.1 Gemmataceae bacterium | reverse complement strand
CGTCCGATTTTTGCGTGACGCCCCCTCCGTTTCGTTGTATACAGAGAACCGGCCCCGGATCTCGCACTCCGGGGCCGGCAGGGGGAAGTGAGGAGGGGAGGGGGTCGTTGCAATTCCGATCGCCTACCGGCTTCCCTTGCGCAACGCCCGGTCCGCCTGCTCCGCTTCCTCCACGCTGATCAACCCGTCGCCGTCCAGGTCGAGCTTCTTGAACTCGTCGTCGGTGCCGAGGAACTCTTTGCGCGACACGTCGCCGTCGTGGTTGCGGTCCATCTTGCGGAACCACAGCGGCCCCCGCGTCAGCTCCGGCAGCGGCTGCGCCTGCCGTCCGCCTAGCCCCGCGACCACGACGAACTGGCCGTTGAAGCCGCCGACGGGGCCGGCCGGCCCCTGCTGAAAGGCTACTTGATAGCTCTTCTGAATCTCCGATCGGCTGATGCAGCCGTCGCCGTCCTTGTCCAGCTTGTCGAGCAGCTTCACCATCTGGCGCAGCTCACGGAGACTGAGCCGGCCGTCGTGGTTCGTATCGACCAGGTCGAACAGGCCGCGGCTGTCGTCGCTGAAGCTGGCCGAGGCGCAGCCCGCCGACGCCGCGTTTTGCAGGTCCTGCATGGCGTCGAGATAGGCGATCACTTCCTTCTCGAACAGCTTGCCGTCGCCGTCGCGGTCGGCGGCCTTGAAAATACTGCTGAAGATGGGGCTTTGCATGGCCTCCATTTCGTCGAGATAGCCGTTGCCGTCGCGGTCGGCGTTCTTGAACTCGGCGAGGATGCGCTGCCGCTGAGCGGCTGACCGATTCGCCCCCACCCCCTGCCCTCCGCCGATGCGCAGCTCCAGATGCGCGTTGTCCATCTCGATCCGCACGACGCCGTCGGCGGCGGAAACCGAGACGGCCCGCGGCGTGGGATTCTGCGGATCTTTCATGACCTCCAGCATCATCTGGTCCGGCCCGGTGGCGCCGAGCCGGACCTTCAGCTCCACGTCGGCCGGCCGGTCGGCGTAATGGTTCAGCTCCGCCAGATCCAGCTTGCCGTCGCGGTCGGCGTCGAGCCGGTCGAAGGTGCGCTGATCCAGGCCGAGGTCAGCCCGCGTCAGCGTCTCGGCCCCCTTGCCGTAGCGATTGAGCAGCTGCCGCGGCAATTCGTCCCAGTTGCCGCCGTTCAGCGACGACAGGAACAGGCCGGGGAGGTTCGACGCCGGCGCCGGCGCGGGTCTGCGCCCGGGCTGCTGGATGAACGCCACCCCGTAGCCAGCCGCGGCTGGCGCCGGCTGGCGGAGCAGCTCATTTAGGCTGACCGTTTCGTCCTCGTCGGCGTCGAGCTTCATCAGTATTTCGGGCGCGGCGGCCAATTCTTCGCGCGAAAGTTTGCCGTCGTGGTTCGCATCGAGCAGCTCGAAGAAGGCGTCGTTGATCGCGTCGGCTGAGGCGGAAGCGACGGGGCCGCCCCGTCCCCTCCGGCCGCCGCCGCCGGGAATGAACGCCACACCGCCGGCGGTGAAGGCGTAGGGGCCGCCGCCGCCGCCCATGTCCGATTGGAACGGGCCGCCGCCGATGCGGCGGTAGTAGGCCGCGAAGCGTTCCCTGGTCCACTGCTTGCCGCCTTCCGGGACGGGCATTTCGGCTTGCGGAAACCCACCGCCGCGCAACCCGAACAGCGGGCCGCTGCTGAACAAAGCCTGCGGCGTCGGCGTCCGCGCAAACTCCTCCGTACTCAGCACGCCGTTGCCGTCGGCGTCGAGGTGCTTGAAGAGGCGGTCGATGAAATCGTTCCAGGCGGCCTCCAGCGGCCGGCCATCGACCTCGATGTGCAGCCGAATCAGCACCGGCCGGGAATCGCCGAAGAAGACGAAATCTTCGGAGGATTCCGCCGCGGCCTTTTTGTCGGGCGCCCGCTCACCGCTCTCCCCGAAGGGGACAAGGATATTCTCCCCGCTCCACTGCCCCAGGATGAAAGGGGCGTCCGGCTTGTTCCCGTCTCCCTTGGGGGGAGAGGGGTTGCGGGGAGGATCGGCCGCCATCAGTCCGCCGGCCGCCATTAGGGCGGCGGCGAGGGAAAGGATGCGTTTCATGCGACCACCTCCTTGATCGGCTGGGCGGTCGGGTCCGCGAAGCGGATGGGCCGGCCGACGTTCGACAGGTTCTGCTTCATCGGGTCCAGGCCGAGCGCCAGGGCGATCGTCGCCAAGAGGTCCGGCGTCGAAACCGGCCGATCGACCACTTCCATGCCGTCCTCGCTGGTCTTGCCGATCACCTGGCCGCCGCGAACGCCGCCGCCGGCCAGCACGGTGGACCACGAGTTGGCCCAGTGGTCGCGGCCCTGGCCCTGGTTGATCTTCGGCGTCCGGCCGAACTCGCCCATCCAGACGATCAGCGTCGTTTCCAGCAATCCGCGCTGTTGGAGGTCTTCCATGAGCGTGGCCCATGCCGGATCGAGAATGGCGCTGAGACTCTTGACGCCCTCGAAGTTGTTCTGGTGCGTGTCCCAGCCGGGCGTGCCGGCCGTATTGGCTAGCGTCACCTCGACGAACGGCACGCGCTGCTCCACCAGTCGGCGGGCGAGCAGGCAGCCCTGACCGAAGAGGTTGCGGCCGTACTGGTCGCGCAGCTTGGCCGGCTCGTCGTGGAGGTCGAACGCCTTGGCCGCCGCCGAGTGCATCATCGTGACCGCCCGCCGATAAGCCGTCTGATGGCTCAGCGCCGGACCGTCGGAGCGCTGCGACAGGAAATCCGTTTCCATGTCGTCGAGCAAATTCACCCGCGCCGCCGCGCGCTTGGCGTCCACGCCGGCGGCCAGGTCGAGGTCCTGCACCTTGAGCGCTTCGTCGATGCCGTCCGCGTTGGCCTGCGGCCCACGGAAGACGTTGGCGTTCTCGCCGACGATCAGCGGGGCGTACTGCGGCCCGAGGAAGCCAGGGCCGTACGCCGCCGAATTGAAGATCCGGAAAGGCGCGATGCTGACGAAGCCGGGCAGCTCCGCGTCGTCGCGCTCCAATTCCTTGGCGACGAGCGAGCCGAGCGACGGGTACTGGATCGGCCCGGTCGGCGGCCGGCCGGTGTGCATTTGATACGTCGCCCGTCCGTGATCCGCTTCCTTGGTGGACATGGAGCGGATGATCGCCATTTCATCGGCGTGCTTGGCGATCTGCGGCAGATGCTCGCTGATCTTGATTCCGGGGACGGCGGTTGCGATGTCCTGGTAGGGGCCGCCGTTCGTGGTTCCGGGTTTGAGGTCGAAGGTGTCCATCTGGCTGGGGCCGCCGTTCATCCACAGGAGGATGCACGAGCGCTTGCGTTGCGGGTCGTTCGCGGCGGCGGCGGCCAGTCGGCCGAGCCAGCCGGACAGCGAGAAGCCGACGACGCCGGCGGCGGAGAGCTTCAACCATTCGCGCCGGGACAGATGCTGGATCATGGAGATCTCCTTGGCGAGCGGGGGGCGTCAGCCCCCTGATGACTTCATGCAGTCGCGGACGATGTTGCGTCATCAGGGGGCTTACGCCCCCCGCTCGCCGTTGCCATGTCAATGATTGAGGTAGAATTCGCCGCTGTTGAGCAAGGCCCAGAACACGTCGGCCAGGGCCTCCCGATACCGCTTCTGTTTCGCTTCGCCGCTGGCCGGCTTCTCGTCGGCGTGAGCGCCGCCGCCGTCCACGTAGGCGGTCAGCCGCGTCAGCTCCTTCTCCGTCGGCTTCCGCGTCAGCGTCGCCAGGTAGAGCGTTTCAATGCGCTCTTTCGTATCCATGAAGGGCGAATCGGACACGGCCGCGAGCAGCTCGCTGTTTTCCAGGCTCGTGGCGTCGCCGACCATCTTGCCGTTCATCAGCGTCAGGGCCTGCAGGATCGAGGTCTGCGTCTCGGTCGGCCGATCGTTGCCGCGAGCGAACTTGGTGCGGAACTCCTCGCGCGGCGAACCATTGCCGCCCACGACGACCACGAACGGCGACAGGTCGTTGCCGCGCCCTTCCAGGGGGAAGTAAACCGCCTCGGCCACGCTGTCGAACAGCTGCTCCGGCGTCATGCCCCGCAGCGGCATCCGGGCGAAGCGGCGCGGGTCCTCCTGACCGGCGTCGGTGCGGACGCTGCCGAGCTGATAGACGCGCGTCGCCGTGACGGCCCGCATCAGGTATTTCAGGTCGTATTTGTGAGCGATGAACTGCCGGGCCAGCTCGTCGAGGATTTCCGGATGGCTGGCGACTCCCTGGCCGCCGGCCAGTTCATCGACCGGGTCGGTCAGGCCGGCGCCGAGGAAGTAGTACCACATCCGGTTGACGGCGGCGCGGGCGAAGTACGGATTGTCGGACGCCGTCATCCAGTCGGCCAGGGCCTCGCGGCCGTTCGGCTGGGCCGACCAGTCGGGCTTCTTGCCGTCGAGGAACGCGGCCTGGACCGTCTTGTTCAGCGTGGGAATGGTTAGCTCGTGCTTGCTCATGTCCTCGGAGGCGCCGGCGACGACATTGCCGCGCTGCTGCCCCTGGATGCCGGCGAAGAAGGCGGCGTAGCTCCAGAATTGCTCGCGCTTCCAGTCGCCGAACGGGTGGTTGTGGCATTGGGCGCACTCGATCTTGACGCCGAGGAAGAGGCGGGCCGTGGCGCCGCCGATGTTTTCCGGCTTGAATTCCTTGGCGAAGTAGAACGCGCTGGGCGAATCGTCGCCGTTCAAGGCGAGTCCATTGACGGCGATGCCGCGGGGGCCGCCCTGGCCGATCGGCGCCGTCAGCAGCTCGCGGACCATCTGGTCGTAGCCGGCGTTCTTCGTCAGGTCCTTACGGAGCCACGCCTCGAAGCTGGGCGTCAGGGCGCGGCCCTGGACGTTGGCGTCGGCTTCCGGCAACAAGAGCGATCGCCAAACGCTGGTGAAATGGTTGACGTAGCCGGGCCGGCCGAGCAGGTCCTCCACGAGCTGGCGGCGCTTGTTGGGCTTCTTGTCAGCGAGGAATTGCTGGGCCTCGGAAACCATCGGGATGCGGCCGACGAGGTCGAGATAGACGCGGCGGAGGAACTCGGCGTCGTCCGCGGCCGGGGCGGGGGTGACGTGGTTCGCCTGCCAGTCGACGGCGAACTGCTGATCGATCCAGGCGGCCAGGGCGTCGGCGTCGCGCACGGCGGCGGGCGGCCCCAGCGGCTTGGGCGTCTCGGCGGCGCCGCGCGTCGCCGTCGCCCCGGCGATCACGGCGCACCAGCCGGCCGTCCATAACCAACGACGGATCATGGGTGGGTCTCCTTGGAGGCGGGGGGCCTGAAATCGACGAACGCACCCCTTGTTTCAAACGCAGCACAGCGTGGAATCGACGAATCGTTCGTGGTGCAGGCGAGCTTGTAGGGCGAGGTTGTAGGGTGGGTCGAGCGTCAGC
>DATKHW010000062.1:0-7357 GCA_035546275.1 Gemmataceae bacterium | reverse complement strand
CTGGGGGCTGACGCCCCCCCCGCTCGCCGCATCATTTGTCGCCCTTCTTCGCGCGCATCATCGCATCGAACGCCTCCGCCTCCTCCACGCTGATGAGGCCGTCGCCGTCCGTGTCGATGCGTTTGAAGTCTTCCAGGCTGCCGAGGAACTCGCGCGGCGAAACGTCGCCGTCGCCGTTGACGTCCATCTTGCGGAACCACAGCGGACCGCGCTCAATGCGCGGCGGCTGCGGCGGCGGCTGAGCCACCTGCGGCTGGGCCAGCATTTGCTGCTGGAAGACGCTGGCGTCCACCTCCGATTGCACCAGCGTCAGCTGATATTGCTGCGGAATGTCGTCGCGGCTGAGGACGCCGGCGCCGCCGTGCACGTAGGGCGCCAGCCGATTCCAGGCGCCGCGCAGCTCGCGCAGCGACAGCCTGCCGTCGTTGTTCGCGTCCAGCAATTCAAACAAGGCCCGGCCATTGTCCGCTACTGAGATGGTCGGCACGCAGCCGGCCGATTCGGCCGCCAGCGCCACCCATGCCCGCAGCTCCTCTTCCGTCACCTTGCCGTCGCCGTCGCGGTCGATGATCGGAAAGGCCTGGTAGAGCATCGGGTTGCCGCCGTCCGCCGTTTGCTGCCTTGTGATGTAGCGTTTGTCTTCCTTATCGACGGCCTGGAATTGCTGGTCGTAGCCCTGGAAGATGGTTTCGGTGAGGCCGCCGGCGTCGGCTGCCTGGGGCGCGCGGATCAGGCTGAGCAGCGCGTCGCTGAAGCCCAAGGACGCCGCGTTGACGGCCGCCTTGTGGACGGCGAGGCCCGAGGCCGTAGCGGGGGCGCCGACGTCGAGCAGGCTGTCGTGCTCGCCGACGCGGCCCAGATGCACCGTCGCCTCCAGGTCCGGACCGAAGACGATCCAGCGCACCACTTCCATCTCGTTCCACTCGCCGTCCTTGTCGGCGTCGAAGCGGTCGAACACGTCCTTGGGCAGGCCGATTTCTTCCGGACTTAATTTGCCGTTTTTATCTTTGTCATACCGTGCCACCAAATCCTTGGCGACGGCCAGCCGCTGCGTGAGGCGCTTCGGCGCCTCTTCGCGCGGGATTAAAAGGAACGGCGAATCGTTGAGCGGCGTCGGCCGGGCGGCGGCGGGCGCCTGCATCACCAGGACGGGGCCGTTGGGCGCAAAGGCGGCCGGCGTCTGCAAAATCTCCGACGCCGTAATGATCTCATCGTCGTTGAGGTCGTACTTGTGCAGCACCTTCTCGGCCGCTAAAAGCTCCTTTTTCGACAGCTTTCCGTCCTTGTCCGTGTCGAGGATTTTGAACAGCGTGTCCGTCAGAGCGTTGGCGGCGAGTCCGGCGCCCGACGCGCCGACCAGCTGGGCCGGGCCGCCGGCCGAGCGGCGGTAGTAATTCAGGAACTCGACCGGCGTCACCTTGCCGTCCTCATCGACGTCCATCTCGCGGAAGGCCGAATCGTCGTTGAAGGCCGTCGTCGCCCAGGGCGTGCCGTGGAACATCTGGGCCATCTGCTGCGGCGACGGGGCCAGGGCGACTTCCTCCTTGGTGAGGTAGCCGTCGTTGGCCTTGTCGAGGAATTTGAAGATTTTCAGAACCTGTTCCGCCCAGCGGACGCTGTACGGCTTGCCGTCGATGGTGACGTGCAGCCGGAACAGATACGGCCGAGTTGGCTCCAGATAAAGCAGATCCAAAACGTCGTCCACTTCGCCGGGGTCGGCGGGGCGCGCGGCCGCCGCCGGCGCGGCGGGCGGGTCGGCCGCCGTAGGCCGGGGCGCGGCCGCCAGCAGCGCCAGTCCGCCCGCGACCACAAAGTAGTGGCGAGTGGCAAGTAGCGAGTGGCGAGAAAGCGCACCTGGAGTCATGACGTTCTTCCCTCCGCTGGTCTTCTCTCGCCACTCGCCACTCGCCAGTCGTTACGCCAGCACTTCCTGGATGGGGACCGCCCCCCGGTCCGCGATCGGAATGGGGCGATCGACATTCGACAGGTTGGTTTTCAGCGGATCGATGCCGAGGGCCGAGCAGGTCGTCGCCATGAAGTCGGCCACGGACACCGGCCGATCGGCCACTTCCATGCCGTCCTCGCTCGTCTTGCCGACCGCCTGGCCGCCCTTGATCCCGCCGCCGGCCAGGACCGTGCTCCACGAGGTGGCCCAGTGGTCACGGCCCTGATTCGGGTTGATCGCCGGCGTGCGGCCGAATTCCCCCATCCAGACGATCAGCGTCGAATCGAGCAGGCCGCGCACTTCCAGGTCCGACATCAGCGTCGCCCACGCCGGATCCAGGATGCGCGACACGGTGCGAACGGTGTCGAAGTTCTGGACGTGCGTGTCCCAGACGAGGCCGTTGTCGCCGCCCAGCGACACCTCGACGAACGGCACGCCGCGCTCCACCAACCGCCGGGCCAGGAGACAGCCCTGGCCGAATAGGCTCCGGCCGTAGGCGTCGCGCACCGTGGACGGTTCCTCGTCCAGGTTGAACGCCTTGGCCGCCGTGGTGCGCATCAGCTTGACGGCCCGATTGTAGGCCGTCTGGTGACTCTGCGGCGCGACGCCGGGATGGCGCCGGACGAAATCGTCCTCCACGTCCTGCAGCAGATCGAGGCGGGCGGCGGCGTGGGCCGGGTCCACGTCTTCCGGCGTATCCACGTCCTGAACGCGGAGCAGCTTGCCGTAATCCACATCGGCCGGCTGAGCGCCGGGCTGCGCCTGCTGACCGAGCTGGATGTTGTCGCCGACGTTCAGCGGGGCGTACAGCGGCCCCAGGAAGCCGGGGCCGTAGGCGGCCGGGTTGATGGAGCGGCTGGGAGCAATGGCGACGCAATTGGGCAGCGGCGAATCCATCGAGCCGAGTTCTTTCGACAAAAGCGATCCGATGCCGGGGTACTGGATCGGGCCGATCGGATTGTAGCCGGTGCGCATGACGAAGGTGGCCCGCCCGTGCTCGGCTTCCTTGGTGCTCATGCTGCGAACGACGGCCATGCGATGGCCGTACTTCGCCAGGTTCGGCAGATGCTCGGAGATGCGGAGGCCCGGAGCGCTGGTTTGGATTTCGCTGAACGGGCCGCCGTTCTTGGTTCCGGGCTTGAGGTCGAAGGTGTCCATCTGGCTGGGGCCGCCGTTCATCCACAGGAGAATGCACGAGCGCTTGCGCTGCGGATCGTTGGCGGCGTGGGCGGCCAGCGTGCCGAGCCAGCCGGACAGGGGGACGCTCACGACGCCGGCGGCCGACAGCGTAAGCCAGTCGCGGCGCGACAAACGAGAATCGAAAGACGGACGCGGCATGTGCGGGACTCCGGGTTTGCTGGCGAGCGGGGGGCGTAAGCCCCCTGATGACTTCACACAGTTACTGACAAGTTGGCGCGATCAGGGGGCTTACGCCCCCCGCTCGCCTCACAGCGTCAATGGTTGAAAATGAATTCGCTGCCGTTGAGCAGGACCCAGAAGACGTCGGCCAGCGCCTTGTTTTGGTCGCCGCTGGGTCCGCCCTTTTCGACGTATTTGATCATGCGCTCCGCTTCCGCCGGCCGCATTGGACGGCCCAGCGCGCTGAGGTAGAGCCAATCGAGCTTCTGATGCACATCCAGCCACGGGCTGTCGCAGGCGGCGGCGAGCGTCGCATTGTTCTGTTCGCTTTTCAGAATGGCGCTGGTCGTATCGCCGGTGATGCGGCCGTTCATGAGCGCCAGGGCTTGCAGGATGGAAGTCGTCGCCTCGGTGCGCTTGTCGGCGCTGTTGGAAAACCGCGCCAGGAACTCCTGCCGCGTCCCGCCGCCGCCGAACGGGTTGACGAAGGCATTGGGGTCGTTGCCGTCGTCGTCCTTGAAGCGGGTCGCAATACCCAAGCTGTCGTACAGCTGCTCCGCCGTCAGCCCCTTGACCGACATGCGCGTGAACAATCGCGGATCGTCGGCCTTGCCTTCGACGCCGCTGGTACGCTGGTACGCCTTGCTGGCGGTGATCGCCCTGATGAGGAATTTCAGATCGTATTTATTATCCACAAACGCCTGGGCCAGCACGTTGAGCAGCTCCGGATGGCTCGGTGCGTTGTCGGCCCGGAAGTCGTCCGGCGGATCGACGATGCCGATGCCGAACAGGTGAGCCCAGACGCGGTTGGCGGCGTTGGGGGCGAAATAAGGGTTGCTCGGCGAAACCACCCAGTCGGCCAGGACCTCGCGCGTCGGCACGTCGTCCTTCCACTCCGGCTGCTTGCCGTCGAGGAAGCGGGCCTGGATCGGCTTGTCGCTGCCGGGCATCTTGATGACGTGATTGTGGGCGGCGTCGGTCGCCTGGGACACGTCGGCGTCGTCGCCTGGCTGCGGCGGCGTTTGCGGCCCGATGCCGGAGAAGAAGGCGGCGTAGGCCCAGAACTGCTTGCGCGTCCACTTGTCGAATTTGCTGTCGTGGCACTGGGCGCACTCCAGCTTGACGCCCAGGAAGAGCCGCGACGACGACGCGGCCAGGTTCTCCGGTTTCAGCTCATTGGCCTGGAAATAGGCGATGCCTGTGATGCCGCCGGCGGGGGGAGCGCCGCGGGCCAGGAGTTGCTGCTGCTGCATGGCCTGGTTCTGCACCACGTTGGTGGTCAGCAGGTCGTGCACCATGTCGTTGTAGGGTGTGTTGGCGAGGAATTGCTTCCGCAGCCACTGCTCCATCGCCGGAGCGAGCGCCTGGACTTGCGGATTGTTGTTCTGCGGCAGAAGCAGCGTCCGGTACACGTGCGTCATGTGGTTGACGTACTGCGGACTCTCTAGCAGATCGTCGACCAGCTCGGCGCGCCGGTTGGGCGACGTGTTCTTGAGGAACGTTTCGATGTCGAAGCGCCGCGGGATGCGCCCGGTCAGGTCGAGGTAGACCCGACGCACGAACTCGTAGTCGTCGGCAATGGGGGCTGGCGTCGCCTTGTGGGCGGCGGCGCCCTCGTCGATGTAGCGATCGATCACGGCCGCCAGGGCGATCGGGTCGTGGATCGGCTGGGCGCCGGCGGGGGCCGGGTCGGCGGCCCGGAGAGGACTGCACAATGCGCCCAGGCACAAGAGGCCCAGGCCGATCCGCGACCACAGGTTGCTGCTCATGGCGTCGGATTCCCCTTGGTCCTTGCCGTCCCATGCGCGAACGAAACCGGCCGAGGTGGGGACGGGCTTTGCTGCATAAATAAACGCCTCACTGCTCCGATCCTAACCGATAATCCGGCGCGGCGGCAAGCGAATTCAGGCGGCGTGTCTGAGTTTTCTGCAAAGGAACACGCAGCGCAAGCAAGTGCCTGTCTGGACCGCAACACTTGCTTGCGCTGCGTGCTCCTTTCCTTGTTCACCGCGCCTGGATGCGATACAGATTCGTCTCCGTCCGGATCAGCAGCGAGCCTTCCAGCACGCCGTAGGACGCCAGCGTCTTTTCATGAATCTCATTCCTGCCGATCAGCGTAAACTTCCTCCCTGCCTTGATAACAACTCCGACGCCGTCTTCGTTGAGGAAAAAAATCTTTCCGTCGGCCGCGATGGGCGAGGCGGAATGGCCGCCGTGGACGTTTTCGTGCCAAATCTCCTCGCCGGTCTTCGCGTCCAGGCATGTGATGACGCCACGGTCGGAAACCATGTACAGCTCGTCGCCGAGCAGCAAAGGCGACGGCGAATTCGGGGCGTTCTTCGTCACGGTCCAGGCGACGTGCGTGTCGGTGACGTCGCCCTTGCCGTCGGGGCGGATGGCGATCAGCGTCGGAGCGTCGAAGCCGGTGCAGACATAGAGCAGGCCGTTGCCGAACACCGGCCGCGGCACGACGGAATAGCCGTTATAGCGGACCCGCCATATCTCTTCGCCGTTCTTGGGGTCGTAAGCGGCGACGACGTTGCTGCCCTGGCTGACCACTTCCTTGCGGTCGCCGACGGTGATGACCAGCGGCGTGGCGAAGGAGAAGCCTTTTTCGGGATGCTCCGTGCGCTCCTTCTTCCAAACGATATGCCCGTCTCCGGCGTCGAGTCCGACGACGCAGCGCTGGTCGGCGCCGTCGCAGCTGAAAATCAGCACGCCGTCCACCAGAACCGGCGAACCGCCGTTGCCGTGGACCGGGACGTAGTGGATCTCGTTGCTCTTCCAAACGATATTGCCGTCGAGATCGAGGCAGGCCGTGCCCATGTGGCCGAAATGAACGTAAAGGCGATCGCCCTGGACGATAGGCGTGGCGCTGGCGTGGCTGTTCTTGGTGTGCGGTTTCGGGTCGGACGGCCCTTCGTGGAAGACTTCCTTCGCCCAGCGGATCGATCCCGTTTCGCCGTCCAGACAGAGCGCTTGCAGGGATAATTCACCGGCCTTGCCGCCCTCTACCGGAACGGCGCTGGTCAGATAAATGCGGCCGCCGGCCGTGATCGGCGACGACCAGCCCTTGCCCGGCACGGCCTGTTTCCAGACCACGTTTTTCGTATCGCTCCACTCGGTCGGCAGCGGGCCGTCAGCGTAGATTCCCTGGTCGGTCGGCCCACGGAACTGCGGCCAATCAGCGGACTTCGGCGTTGCGGACAGGCCGGCCGCGAGAAGCAGAAACCATCGCATCATGGGTGGGAGTCTCACGGGAGAGGAAGCCAAGGCGGGAGGCGGCGACGGCGTTCATTGTATGGGGCCGACCCCTTCCCGGGACAAAACAGGAATTTTCCCGGCGCCGCTGTCACGCGATCGGCCGTGCCCGGTATGGGAGACATGGAGCGATCGAGTGGTCCTCCGAAAGAAACCAAAAGCAAGCCAATTATAGAGGGAAGCCGACCATGAAGACTTATGCCAGCTATGTCCGGGACGAGGAGCCGATCGAGGCGGAGGTTGTGGAGCGGTCGTGGCGGGATTATCCGCAGCAGCCGCGGCGCGGCGCCGGCCGGACCGTGGGGATCGTCCTGGGCGTGATGGGAACCGGCGTCGGTCTGCTCCTCGCCGCCGCAGTCGGGCTGGTGATGGTCTTCGGCGGCACGTACGGCAAGGAGATCAAGCTCAAGGGAGACAGCCAGCTGTATTACACCTCGTCCGTGAAGGAAGCGGACGCCCACAAACTGGCCGATTGGCTGAACGGCAACTTCCCATTCGAGCATCCGGTGTCGTTTCAGCTGAACAAGGTCGGCAGCGCGTATGAGTTTCGGATCGTGGTGAACAAGGGTGCGGAGCAGAAGCCGGCCGTGGTCGCCGACGCTCAGAATTTCGCCGAACTGCTTTCGCAGAAGGTCTTCGCAGGCGAGAAGGTGAACGTGATTTTGTGCGACGATCAGTTCAAGACGGTGCTGGTCGTCCCGCACGTGGAGGCGACGACGACGGTTGCGAAGAAGTAAGGGGCCCGCGGAGAAGAGGCACGGAGCCGCGCACGCAGCGAAGCGGAGTAAGCGG
>DATKHW010000061.1:0-3858 GCA_035546275.1 Gemmataceae bacterium | reverse complement strand
GCCACGCCCATCACCGCGGCCGGCGACACGCCAGTGCAGATCACCACGATCAACGGCTTCAACCTCAACTCGATCAACATCCTGATGATCGACGAGTCGAACAACGGGCCGGCCTCCGCCGACCTGACGGCGGCCCTGCCGGCCATCCAGGCCTGGGTCCAGGCCGGCGGCGTCGTGGAGACAAACGACCGAAGCGCCGGCCAGATCGGCAACAACCCGAACCCCTTCATGTTCGGCGACCCCGGCGCGGTCACCGTCAACAACTTCACCTCCGACCTGGAGGTCATCCCGCCCGGCAACTCGCTGCAGATCAACGGCCCCTTCGGGACGCTCACTACCGCCAACATGTCCGGCGGCAACTTCTCCGCCCACGGCTACGTCACCGCCGCCTCGCTGCCGGCGGGCACGACCGACTTCATGAGCAACGGACCGAACGCCGCAAACGTCGCATCCCTGTCGTACAGCCTCGGCAGCGGCCGGGTCTACTACGCCGCCATCCCGCTCGACTTCTACCTGGACGGCGCCGGCAACAACCCGCCGGCGACGGCGATGACGACGATCTACGCCCCGAACATGCTGGCCTACGGCGCTAGCTTCGTGCCCACCACCGACTATTACAAGGCGACGCTGGCCGGCAACCAGACCGCGCTGGAGTTCGAAACCAGCACGCCGTACCCGGGGCCGAACGTCTTCACCAACACCCTCAACCCGCAGCTCGAACTGCTCGACGCCTCGGGCAACCCCGTCCCCGGCGCCCAGGTCCTCTTGCTCGCCGACGGCCGCAACGAGGAGCTGATCGCCACCGGGCTGACCGCCGGCGCCACCTACGTCCTCCAGGTGAGCAGCGCCAACGGCTGCCAGGGCGAATACTTCATCGCCGAAAAGGCGTTGACAGTGCTAACTTCATCCACCTTGCCGATCCAGGTGGACGACAACCAGGCCAACAATAACAAGACCAATGGGCTGGGAACCTTTACGCTGACGGGGATCAGCGGCTCCAAGCCCTTCGGCTGGAACATCGTCAGCGCCGCGGCCGCCTTCCACGGCTCCGAAACCGTCCACGCCCCCAGCGCGACCGACACCGCAGACGCCACGTGGTCGTACACCGTGATCAACAACACCGGCGCCCCGAAGCCCTACACCATTTATGCGAGCTGGGCGGCCGCACAGGGCAACGCTACCAATGCGACCTATAAAATCTACATTGACCAGGTGAAGTACGGACCGGTTTCAACCATCGCGGTGGATCAGACGCAGAACCCGAACACGGCGGTCTTTGGAACCACCGCGATCCAGCTCCTCTCGACGATCGCCGTGCCCGCCGGTCCGCACACGATCCTGGTGGTGCTGAGCGACGTGGCCAACGGCAACGTCGTGGCCGACGGCGTCTTCGATCCGCCGGCGACGGACGCCGAATCGGCGATGCCGGTCGCGGCATCGGATTCAGGCCAAGCGACGACGTTTTCGTTCGCCGCGCCGCTTGCGGGGCCGACGACCATTGCAGCCGCCCCGTCCGCCGGCAACCTGGCGGGCGATTTGACGTTCAACTCGCTTTTGCTGACGACCTCTCCGCCCTCGTTCGCGGGCCGCTTCGACGACGCGGCGACTGATTCGGGTTCGACCGTTGGCGATTCGACTCACGCGGCGGCGCTGGACGAGGCATTCGGGGCGAGACTCGCGACCTCCACCGACGTGGCGGCGCTGGATCAGGTCTTCGCCGGTGCAACCTCGGATGCGGCCGGATCGACGGATTTGACGGGGTCGATGGACGCGGTCGGCGCCAACGGCGCGGCGGCCGACGCGTTGTGAATTGCCAACGAGCCGGAAGCGCGAGCGACGAACGGGACGCCGACGCTCACGCTTCCGGCTCGTTGGTGTTATTTGCCCGCGCTGAGTTCGGCGAGCCGCTTCTGCGCTTCCTCGATGCGCTTAGAGTCGGTTTCGCGGTTGACGATTTCCTGGTAAATCTGGATGGCGTGGTTGCGTTCGCCGACGTTGCGTTCATACAGCCGGGCCGCCCGCAGCCGGGCGTCGTACTGCGTCTTGGGGTTCCACTGGAAGCAGCGCTCGAAGTAGTGGGCCGCCCGGTCGTAATGCTTGTACGCTTTGCTCTCGTAAATGTCGCCGAGCTGGTAAGCGGCGTCGCTGATCTTGTCGCTCTGCGGATGATCCGAAAGCAATTGCTGCAAGCGCAGCTCGGCCCGCCGCTGGTTGTCGATGTAATCGGTGCCCCAGCCCTTGTCCTTGTAGCTCATCGCTTCCTTGTACAGCTCGTTGGCTTCGGGGATGTTGTAATTGCCCTGCAAGGTGGGCGGCGGGACATCCATGTCGATCCGGAACGCTTGCTTATTGGCGCGATGGAATTGCAGCAGCTCGTCCTCGGCCCAGCGGGCTCGCTCGACGTCGCCGGTGGAAATGTAGTAGGCGCGGAGGCTTTCCAGGGCCATCCGATACTCATGCCGCGCGGTCATGAGCCGTTCGACTTTGTCGACGTCGCCGGTGTTGCCGGGCGCGGCGTCCTTGTCCTTCGATTTGTCCTTGTCCGGCGAAGCGGTCAACGATTGGGCGTGGAGACATACGCCCAGACCAAGAGCAAGCCCCAAAGCGGCCAGGGCGGCGAGAACGGCACAGCGGCGCGGCATGGTTTCACTCCCGGCCGCTTGCGGAACCTGCGCCTCTCAGCCGGCCGGGCCCGCGTTCGTCGGGGGCAGCGGCGTGGGGGGCGAGCGGGACTCGATGCGGCCGAATATCATCCGCCCCGCCGGCGTTTGCAGCACGCTGGTGACCGTGATCGTCACTTCCTGGTTGATGTACGAGCGTCCCTGCTCCACCACCACCATCGTGCCGTCTTCGAGGTAGCCGACGCCCTGGCCGAGCTGGTCGCCCGGCTTGACCAGGCGCACACCCATCAGCTCGCCGGGCAGGGCCACCGACTTCAGCGCGTTGGCCAATTCGTTCAGGTTGATGACCTCGACCCCTTGCAGCTGGGCGATCTTGTTGAGGTTGAAGTCATTGGTCACCACGCGGGCGCCGAGCACCTTGGCCAGCACCACCAGCCGTTCGTCCACCTTCTGGACTTCGCGCAGCTCGGAGAGGTTGCCCTCGTGGATTTGCAGCTCCACCTTGGTGTTGCCCTGCATCCGCTTGAGCATATCCAGGCCGCGACGGCCGCGGTTGCGCTTGAGCTTGTCCGAGCTGTCGGCGACGCTCTGCAGCTCCTGCAACACGAAGCGCGGCACGATCAACTTGGTGTCGACGAACCGCGTGTCACAAATATCGGCAATCCGTCCGTCGATGATTACGCTCGTGTCGAGAACCAGCGGCCGGGCGCCCTTAATCTGTTTCGAGAATTCCACGTAGGGAATGACGAAGCGGAATTCGTCCTTGGTCTGCAAAAGCGTGGAAATGCAAATGTAACAGCAAACCGTCGTTATCAGCAGGCGCACGACCAGTTTTAGCGTGTCCACCGCTCTCGCCTGGGTGCCGAGCGGGAAGGGCAGAAACGGTTCCAGCGCGGTGGACAAAAGGAAGCCGAGAAGCAGTCCGAGCAGCAGACCGAAGTAAAGGGCGGACAGCGTCGTGATCTGCTTGTTGACGATCCACATGTCCGTGAGGACGATCAGCAAGCTGCCGGCCAGGATGCCCAGGATGAAAAGGTAGGCTTGCACCAACCCGGACACATAATTGTCCTTGGTCACTTCCGTGGCCTCAAGGAAGCTGGTGAAGGCCGTGACGGACAGACCGATCATAATCATGCCGTAGAACAGGCGCAGAATCCACAGGAGCATCTGGCCCGACTGGATCGGCGTTTTGAAACGCGCTCGCAAATCATCCAACGTCTTACGAAACACCAGCAGC
>DATKHW010000060.1:0-8677 GCA_035546275.1 Gemmataceae bacterium | reverse complement strand
TGCGGCTCAATTCCAGCTGCTGCTCCGCGTCGGCCAGGTCCTCGGCCTCGCCGAAAAGCATCGCCAGGCGGTAGTGCGCCTCGGTCTGAGTCCGGTCGCGGGCCTGGGATTTATCTCCCTGCGCGACCGCCTTCAACCCCATCGCCGCCGTTTGAAGCAGCTTCTTTTTCAGCTCGATCAGCCCCGGTTTGCGGCTCATGCTGTCCTGGACGTCGAAAACCAGGTTGCGATAGGCGTCGAGCGCCAGTTCCTGCTGGCGCTTCGCTTCCTGGGCCTCTTCGGCCTCCTTCTTTTCGGCGGCGTCCGATTGTTTCAAGGCGGCGGACAGCTGGGCGTTGTAATAGGCGGCGCCTCCGAGCAGCAGGAGGAGGGCCGTCGTACAGGCCGTTGCGAGCGTCGCCACGACCGGCCTTCGCCGCGCTGCTTTCCAAGCCCGCTCCCAGGAGGGCGTCGGCCGGGCCAGGACCGGCCGGCCGTCGCGGTAACGCCGCAGGTCGTCGGCCAGCGCCTCCGCCGTGGCGTAGCGCCGCCGCGGGTCCTTGTGCAGACATTTCAAACAGATGGTTTCCAGGTCGCGCGGCGCCTGAGGGAAGAGCCGCCGCACCGACACCGGCTCGTCATGGACCACCTGCAGCAGAACGTCCATCGGTCGGGCGCCCACGAACGGCGGCCGGCCCGTAAGCAAGTGATACAGGATCGAACCGAGAGAGTAAATGTCGCATGCAGGGCCGACTTCCTTGGCGCCCGCCCGCGCCTGCTCCGGCGCCATGTAGCCGGGCGTACCCAGAACTGCGCCGCTCCGCGTCAGGCTCGAATCCACCTGCACTCGCTTGGCCAGGCCGAAATCGCCGATTTTTGGCGTCCCAAAACTGCCATCCGGCGCCCAGGTGAGCAAGATATTGCCGGGCTTCAAATCGCGGTGGACGACCCCGGCCTGATGGGCGGCGTGGACGGCGCGGGCTGCGGCTTCCATCAGCGCCGCCGCGTCCCGCGCCGGCGGCGGCTGGCCGTTGAGCCGGCCTGACAGCGTTCCGCCTTCGACATGCTCCATGGCGAAGAAGGGCCGGCCGCCGGCGCTGCCGACTTCGTAGACCTGCACGATGTTCGGATGGCGCAGCCGCGCCAGCGTCTCCGCCTCCATGCGAAAGCGCAGCAGCGTCGGCGGGTCGGCTTGCTCGGCGTAGCGCAGCATCTTTAGCGCCACCACCCGGCCCAGCGGCCGATGCCGCGCCTGATAGACCACGCCCTCGCCGCCGCGGCCCAGCACGCCCAGGATTTCATAGTCGGCCAGCTGCGGAAGCGGCTCGGCCGCGCCGTCGTCCGTCAGCATCACGGCGCCGTCCGAGGGCGGCCGCGGGCTTCCGTCGGCGCCGGCGGCTGGGCGGGCGTGTGGTCGGGGCGGCGCCTGCTTCATGCGGTCAAGGAAATCCGGAGGGTCCGATGAGGAACCTCCGCAGCTCCCTTCACGCCAGGACGTTGGGGCTTGGTCTGAGACCATGTCCCAACCGGAGTCGGCCGTCAGCGCCTCCAGGGCCTTCTGGCAGGCGGCGCAGCCTGCGACGTGACGGGACAAACGCTGCTGCTCGGCCGGGGCGAGCCGTTCGTCCAGCAGTCGTTCCAAGTCTTCGCGCGGGGGGCACGACGTGGCAGGAATCATGGCGTCGTCACTGCTCCCCCTTCCAGGCGCTTCACCAGATCGCGGAAGCCCGGTTCCTGGTGAACCGTCCCGAAATCGTGGTCGGTCTTCAGCCGCGCTGCGTCCTTGAAGCCGAGAGCGACGGCCCGATTGAGAGCGGCGACGGACTGATCGGCGAAGCGGCGGCGCATCGCCGCTTCCGACGGCGTGCGGCGCTCAGCGTCCTTGTCGGGCGCAATGCTGCCAATGGCGGCGGCGCAGCTCGCAGCCAGCGACAAATACTCCTCGGCGGAGTCATAATGGAGCCTGTCGATCTGATCGGCCGCCTTGCCGGCGTCTTCGACGCGGCCCTCTTGCATCAGGACGCAGACGCGAGCCAACAGAAGATGCTGACCGATCGCCGTCGGCTGCCCCTGAATGAGGGTCGCATCGGCGACGGTGCGCCGGACCGCCTGGTTGAATGCGACGGCGCCGTTCGTCTGGTCGATCAGGCCGCGGATGCGACCTTTGTCCTGCGGCGTCCTCGCCCGATCGGCCAGCGGCCGCAATACGGCCAAAGAATCCTTGAACGCGGTTACGGACTCATCGAAGCGCAGAAGGCGCTGAAGCACGCCGGCGAGAGCGACGGAGGACTCCGCGCTTTCGAGCTGACCCTGCAAATCGTTGGCGTCGATTGCGCCGGATTCCCGCGCCTTGCGGTCGGCCGCGGCCGCCGCTTCGGCGTACGGCAGGGCCTCGGCCGGGCGACCCAGGCTCAACAGCAGTTCGACGAGGCTCTTTTGCACCATCCGGGCGACGCCCAAGGCCTGCTCGCGCTCCGGGCCGTCGGCCGCCAAACCATCCCCCGCCTCCGCCGCGCGGCGATAATGTTCCAGCGCCGGTTCCTCGTCGCCGGCCTCTTCGAGCATTTGGCCGCGCTGACCGTGCGACTGCATCAGCATCAGGCGGGCCGTCGTATTTTTCGGATCGGCTTTCACCCAATTCTCCGCCGCACCGATGAGGCGGCTGTTCCACGAATCCACCGCTTTGGGGTCGTGCATCTGGAACGAGGCGATGGTCAGGTGCTCGCAGGCCCTGGCCAGCAAGCCGGGGGCGACGATGGAACGAGGGTCCATTCCGAGCCAGGCGGTCGCCTGGTCCGCCTCCTGGCGATAGTAGCCCGTCGCGTCCGGCAGACGTCCGTCCCGGCTGGCGATGAGGCCCAGCCAGTCGTAGGTCAGGCAGAGGACGTCCTGGACGCGTTCGTCGTAAGGCCCCTGCCGCGCCAGGTCGCCGCCGATCTGAAGGCACCATTGGAACTGCTGCTGCGATTCCGGTCGGTCCCCGACCATATTGAAGAGAATTGCGAGCTTCTGATGGGCCTGCAGTCGCGCCAGGTCCGGAGCGGCGGCGGCGGCGGCGGCGGCGACCTGATGCAATCCGCGATCGGCTGTGCGCAGAATCTGCTGCCGGGCCGCCGCCAGTTCGGGCCGATTGTCCATCGTCGCCTGCACGTCAAAAATGAGCTTCTGATAGGCGTCCAGCGTGAGGCTGCGCTGCAGGTCGGCCTCGGCGGCCCGGTCCGTCGCCTGCTTTTCGGCGGCGTGGGCCGCGGCCGCCCCGTCGTCGGCCTTTTTCTGGGCCGTCGCAGCGGCCTTGGCCTTTTCGCCGGCGTCCTGCACGGCCCCGGCGAGGCGATGATTGTAATCCGTCAGCCAGGCGTTGGACCACAGGGCGCCGCCGATCAGCAGCAGCACGGCGACGGCGCAAACGGCGACCAGCACGGCGACGACCGGCCGCCGCCGCGCCGCTTTCCACGCCCGCTCCCATGGCGGCGTCGGCCGCGCCAGCACCGGCCGGCCGTCCAGCCAGCGCCGCAGATCGTCGGCCAGCGCGTCGGCCGACGGATAACGGCGCCGGGGGTCTTTTTGCAGACATTTGAGACAGATAGTTTCCAGATCGCGCGGCGCCTGCGGAAACAGCCGTCGCGGCGGCGCTGGCTCGTCATGCACCACCTGCATCATGACGTCCATCGGCCGGGCGCCGACGAACGGCGGTCGGCCCGTCAGCATGTGGTATAGGATCGAACCAAGAGCGTAAATGTCGCAGGAAGATCCGATTTGCTTGGGCTCCGCCCGCGCCTGTTCCGGCGCCATGTAGCTAGGCGTCCCCAACACCATGCCGGTGCGCGTCAGGCTCGCATCCATTTGAACGCGCTTGGCCAGGCCGAAGTCGCTGATCTTGGGTGCGCCGAAACCCGCCCCGCCGGGGGCGAGGAGGATGTTGGCCGGCTTGAGATCGCGGTGGACGACGCCGGCCTGGTGGGCGGCGTGGACGGCGCGGGCCGTCGATTCCAGCAGCACTGCCGCGTCGCGCGCCGGCTGCGGTTGTCCCTGGAGGCGCGCGGACAGCGGTCCCCCTTCGATGTATTCCAGCGCGAAGTACGGCCGGCCTTCATGTTCGCCGACCTCGTAAACCTGAACGATGTTGGGATGCCGCAAGCGCGCCAGCGTCTCCGCTTCCCCACGGAAACGGGCCAGCGACTGCGGCTCGGCGTGGTCCCGGTCCCGGAGCATCTTGAGCGCGACCATTCGACCGAGCGGCCGATGCCGCGCCTTGTAGACGACGCCTTCGCCGCCCCGCCCCAGGACCTCCAGGATTTCGTAATCGGGCAATTGCGGAAACAAGCCCTCGCCGGTCGCCGGGTCTTCAACGGCGTCAACCGACGTCGCGGCTGGTGGCTGTGGGGAAGGAGGAGCAAATTTGATGCGGTCCAGGAATTCCGGATTCGGCGGGGAGGAATCTGGGGCGTCGGCGCCGTATCCGGATGGCAGGTCCAAACCCGTATCCGCCGTCAGCGTGTCCAGTGCTTTTTGGCAGGCGATGCACCCGGCGACGTGGGAGGAAACCCGACGCTCGTCGGCTGCGTCGAGCCGCTCATCGAGCAAGCCCACGAGTTCCTCGCGCACGGGGCAGCCGGAGGCGTCCATCACAACAGTCCTCGGCGCCCCTGACGGCAGCCAGGCCGGAAGGGGGCGCTACGACCCTTCGATTTTCTTGATTTCATCCCGCAGCATGTTCTGAACGCGGCGCTTGGCGACGTACACTTGAGCGACCTGCATTCCGATGCGCTCCGACGCCTCGGCGCCCGACAATCCCTCGATCGCGGTGAGCCGGAACGCCTCCCACGTCTGCGGCGCCACGCGGAGACGCACCAGGGAGGTGGCCTCGTCCAGCAGCTCGTGGTCGAATTGCTCCTCCAGCGATTTCAGCAAGTCGTCGCGAGCCGCAACGGAGTCGAGCAGGTCGGCGACGTGCGAATCGCCGCTGCCGCGGCCGCCGCGGGCCCGGTTCTCCTGGAAGTCCACCCAGGCGTTGTGCGTCACCGTTTTGAGCCAGCCGCGAAAGCTTCGCGATGGATCGTAGGCGAACGTCTTCATCTTGTCCGCCAGTTTGAGCAGGACGATTTGCGTCACGTCTTCCGCGTCCGCCTCTTGCAGCTTCCATTTGCGGCACCAGTCGTAGACGCGGCGGCCGTAGTGCTCGACGAACTCCGACCACGCCCCCTGGTTAGTGGGGTCGCGCTGCAGTCGGCCCAGCAAGGTCACGCGCGTTTCCGAGTCGTGGGCGCCTGCCATGGGTAGGTACTCCGCAGTACGGCGAAATCTGGCGCCATTGTCTCCGATCGGACGCCATACATGCAAGAGTCCGGCGCGGAATCCGCGCCCCGGCGCCAGAATTCGCCGCGAAACGCCGTAAGGGATTGTGGAACGAAAACGCAATCCCACACGCAGGAACGGTCATGGCATCCCCCGAAACCCTGGACGTCAAACAGCTTGCCGCCCCGGTTGCGGGGCCGAACCCGGCCGGCGCCGATCTGCGAGCCGAGGCCGGACCTGGTTCCCTGTACTACCGGGTCAAGGACGCCCGCACCGCCGCCCGCGCCGCCGAGCGCCGTGAGCTGACCGGCGAGGCGGACGCGCCGCCGCCCGATTGGCGGCCGGTCTTGCAGCACGGCGTCGAGGCCCTGGCTGGGAAATCCAAGGACCTGGAAATCGCGGCCTACGTCGTGGAGGCGCTGGTCCGACTGCACGGCTTCGCCGGCCTCCGCGACGGCTTCCGCCTGACGCGGGAACTGATCGACGCATTCTGGGATGGCCTTTATCCTCTGCCGGATGAGGACGGCCTGGAGACGCGCCTGGCGCCGCTGGCCGGCCTGAACGGCGTGGACTCCGAGGGAACGCTGCCGGCGCCGATCCTGCGCGTTCCGATCAGCGACGGTCCCGACGGTCGGCTCTCCTCCGCCCACTACCAGGAGGCGCAGGCGCTGGCCAAGACCACCGACGTGAAGGTGCGCGAGAAGAAAGTCGCCGCCGGCGCCACGACGCCGGAGGCGCTGCAGAAGGCCGTGGCCGAAACGCCGCCCGCGTTCTTTCGGACGCTGGTCGAGGATTTGACGCAGTGCCAGGAGGAATTCGGCAAGCTGTGCGCGGCGCTGGAGAAGCGCTGCGGCGCCGACCAAACGCCGCCGTCGTCCAACATCCGCAACGCGCTGACGACGTGCCTGGACGTCATCAAGGACGCGGCGCGGGACAAATTGCAGGCGCAAGCGACCAACGGTGTAACCAACGGGCAAGCTCCGGCGACTCACGCCGCCGGCTCGCCGGCGCCGCCCGCTCCGCCGAATGAGGTATGCACCCGTGAAGACGCCTTCCGCGAACTGCTCAAACTGGCCGACTTCTTCCGCCGCACCGAGCCGCAAGCGGTCCTGTCCTACGCCCTGGAGCAGGTGGTGCGCTGGGGCAAACTGTCGCTGCCGGAGCTGATGATGGAGCTGATCCCGGAAGAGGCGCCGCGAAAGAGCCTGTTCAAGCAAGTCGGCATCCGGCCCGAACCAAAGGCGGAGGCCGCGAAGAAGTAATCCCCGACTCTCCCCTCTCCCCCGAAGCGGGGGCGAGGGGAGGAAGAAACCGCGAACCGAAGGGAAGGTGACCATCCATGGCAAGCAGCAGCATCCACGACAAGCTGGAGCGCGTCCGCAAGCCGCGCGTCCACATCAGCTACCAGGTCGAGACCGAAGGGGCGGTCGTTGAAAAAGAACTGCCCTTTGTGGTCGGCGTCCTGGGCGACTTCTCGGGCCAGCCGGCGCAGCCGCTCAAGCCCTTGAAGGACCGCAAGTTTATCCAAATCGACCGCGACAACTTCAACGACGTGATGGGCCGCATGACGCCCGGCGTGCAGATGCGCGTCGAGAACACGCTGGCCAACGACGGCAGCGAGATGGCCGTCAATCTGCAGTTCAACTCGATGGACGACTTCGAGCCGGGCCGCATTGTGCAGCAGGTGGAGTCGCTGCGGAAGCTGCTGGCGACGCGCGACAAGCTGCGCGACCTGCTCACCAAGATCGACCGCTCCGAGGACCTGGAAACGCTGCTGGACCGCGTGTTGCAAAACCACGAAGAGCTGGCGAAGCTGGGCGCCGACCTGGGCGTGCAGCCGGCCGCGGCGAAAGAAGGAGGTGCGTCATGAGCGCTG
The DNA here is from genome assembly GCA_035546275.1 of Gemmataceae bacterium. GTDB lineage: Bacteria > Planctomycetota > Planctomycetia > Gemmatales > Gemmataceae > UBA4732. The sequence goes on along the minus strand of DATKHW010000060.1, from coordinate 1,527 downwards.
CCCAACAAGTGGAAACCACCGCCGCCCCGGCCGCCGCCGAGGCCGCGACGCAGACGGCGGGCGATAGCCTGCTCGAACAGGCCATCAGCGCCACCCGCCAAACCGAGCGCTCCCGCACGGAGGACCTCCTCCGCACGCTGACGCAGGAGGCGCTGGGCGGGACAGTGACGTACAGCAAAAACGTCACCAACACGATCAAGCAGGCGATGGCCGCCCTTGACGGGGCCATGTCGAAGCAGCTGGCCGCCATCCTGCACCATCCGTCGATGCAGAAGCTGGAAGGCAGCTGGCGCGGCTTGCATCACCTGGTCATGAATTCTGAGACCAGCGCGAAGCTGCGCATCAAGGTCCTGAATATCTCCAAACGCGAGCTGTTCAAGGACGTGGACAAGGCGGTCGAATTCGACCAGAGCCAGATCTTCAAAAAGCTGTATGAGAACGAGTACGGCACGCCCGGCGGCGAACCTTACGGCGCCCTGATCGGCGATTACGAGTTCACGAGCCACCCCGAGGACGTGGAGCTGCTGGGCAAGATGTCCAACGTGGCGGCGGCGGCGTTCTGCCCGTTCGTTGCAGCCGCGTCGCCGAAGCTGTTCGGCTTCGACCAGTGGACGGAGCTGTCCAAGCCGCGCGACCTGGAAAAGATCTTCGATACGGTCGAGTACGCCAAGTGGCGGTCGTTCCGCGAGTCGGAAGATTCTCGGTTCGTGTCGCTGGTCATGCCGCGCGTGCTGGCCCGGCTGCCCTACGGATCGACGACGAAGCCGATCGAAGAATTCGACTTTGAAGAAGTGGAGCTGGACGCGGCCGGCCGGGCCAAGCCGGTGGCCCACGACTCTTACACCTGGATGAACGCGGCGTTCGTGTACGGGACGAAACTGACCGACGCCTTCGCCAAGTACGGCTGGTGCACGGCCATCCGCGGCGCGGAGGGCGGCGGCAAGGTGGAGGGCCTGCCAGCCCACATCTTCACCAGCGACGACGGCGACCCGGACCTCAAGTGCCCGGCCGAGATCGGCGTCACCGACCGCCGCGAGGCGGAATTGAGCAAGCTCGGCTTCCTGCCGCTGTGCCATTACAAGAACACGGATTATGCCGTGTTCTTCGGCGCCCAGACGACGCAGCTGCCCAAGAAATACGATCGGCCGGAGGCGACGGCGAACGCGGCCATCTCGGCCCGGCTGCCGTACATCATGGCGAGTTCGCGGATCGCTCATTACCTCAAGGTGATGGCCCGCGACAAGATCGGCTCGTTCCTGGAGGCCTCGGACTGCGAGGCCTGGCTGAACCGCTGGATCAAGAACTACGTCAACGCCAACCCCGAAGCGGGGCAGGAGATGAAGGCCCGCTACCCCTTGGCGGAGGCCAAGGTGCAGGTCAAGGAGATTCCGGGCAAGCCGGGATCGTACAACGCGGTGGCGTGGCTGCGGCCGTGGCTGCAGTTCGAGGAGCTGACCACGTCGCTGCGCATGGTGGCGCGGATTCCGACGCTGGGAGGCTGAGGGGCGTCAACCAGCCCGGAGCGCC
>DATKHW010000059.1:0-6783 GCA_035546275.1 Gemmataceae bacterium | reverse complement strand
GCGAACGTCTTTTCGAACGGCGTCGGCGTCTGGGAGTGGGCGTGACATCCGCCGCAATCCGTGCGCACCTCGCCCGGCCGCACCTGGTGCCACGTCTGGGCCATGTTCAGCACCATGCCGTCCTTGTCCAGCGTCTGAAACGTGAAGGCCGCGTCGGCCGGGATTTTGGCCAGGAATGAGGTGTCCGGATTGCCGTCGGGGTCGGTCGGCTGGTTGTCGCCGTCGAACTTCCGCACGGGAATCTCTCCCAGAATGCGCATTCGCTCCATAGCGTGGTTGATGAACAGTCGGCCGGCGTTCTCGCCGCGGCTGCGATCGCTGGTCGGCTCCAGGGCGAGAATGCGAATGGCGACGATGTCGTCGTTGCTGTACCGGCCGGCGTCGGCGCCCTGGTTCAACCAGTTGAGTGAGGCGCCGTTCTCAGACGTGTTGAAGGGATCGAGACCGTGGTAGCCGCCAGTGTGGTCGTTACCGCCGGCCCATCCCGCCGTGACGCCGTCCTTGGGCACGGCGCCGCCCGGATAGCTCTCGCGCTTGCAGAGGCTGGACGTGCCGATCAGACCGAAAGGCGTCCCTTCCGGCAGCCATTTCGACAGCGCACCGTCGTTGGCCAGCGGCGTCTGGCGTTTCGGTTCGGCGATGCCGTAAATCCGTTTATATGGAACCAGCGCGCGAGGCCATTGTTCATTGTATTTCGGATCGTTTTTGATGAGTAACATTTGGCCCGGCTCGTCGATCGGCTTGCCGCCCTTGATGAGATAAATGCCGCCGTCGGGAGCGGGCAATTTGATTCCGTTCTGATGGTTGGCCGGGCCGGGCGTCCAAACGGTCAGCAGGTCGTCGTCCGGCGCCCCGGATGGATGGGTGAATTTGCCGACGGCCGGCGAATCGGGCTTGTTCAAGATCGATGGATCGGCCGGCCCTTCGCCGTTGTTTGCGAAGCGCGTGAATGACTCGACGCCGGCGGGGCTGAATCCCATATGGTAGTATATGCCCTTGCCGTTATAGAAGCGGCCGAAGCGCAGAGGTGGGTTACGGGGGTCGTTGCGGTCGGCGGGGCCGAAGGCGGGATAGGCTTCCGGCGGCGAGGGCGGCAACTTGAGATAAGCGCCCAAGCCGTCGTTGTTTTGGTTGTAATACTCCTCGGCGATGATGGAGCCGTCGGAGAGCTGCGTCTGAAAGTGAAAGGCGTTGGGAGCGTCGCCGGGGTCGAAGGCGCTGATCACCGGTTGCCAGTGCGTGCCGTCCGGACGAATGCTCCACAGGCCCCACAGGATCGAGTTGCGCAGCCCTTGCGACTCCAAGGAGCTGAACAGGATGCGGCCGTCCATCAGAACGGTCGGATGCAGGGCCATGCCGAGGTTGAGATGGCCGATGCACTCGACGTTCTGGCCGTCTTCATCCATGACGAAAAGCTGCATCGTCGGCGACGGATGCTTGGGAGAGCGGAAGACGTTGCGATTGCTGACGAAGGCCAGCCGGCCGCCGGGAAGCGGACAGGGGCCCATGTTGAGGACGCCATAGTTCACCCACGTCTTGCCTTCCTCCGGCGAACGGCAATCTTTCGACCATTCGGCAGCGCCGGTGTTCGGCGTGAAGACCTGTTCGGTGAGCTTGACGATGCGCCGCGTTTTGACATGGATCTTGTAGAGATCGGCGCCATAGAGCGGCGGTTGGCCGTGCTGGCTCGTTCCTTTCAGACCCTTGATGTGGGAATAGTAGATCCATTCGCCGTCGAACGAAACGGCCGGGTCGGCGACTGAAGCGTCGTCGCCGGCTTCGACGAGCTTTTCCTCGCTGCCGTCGGGGTGCAGCAACATGAGGTCGCCGCCCGGATCCATGAGGGCGGGATGCGCGATCTCCGTCCACAGGCTTGGCTTGTCGTCGCCGGGCCGCGGAGTGCGGACGTAAACGATGTCATAATCGTATTTCACCGACGGATCCTGGGCGATGGGCCGCGGATGGATGTTGATAGGATCGGGAAAAAGCGGCTCCTTGTCGTCGGCTGGAGCGGTCGCCGCCGCGAGGGCGAGCAGCACGGCAGACGGCAAGACGGCGATTATATGACGAAAATTCACAGTGGATTCCTCGGTGGGGCGCTCGGCGGGATAGGGCCATTATACGGGGCGCCACGCCAGGACGGGAAGGCGCCGGCCGAAGAAGTACAACGTCCCGGCGGCCGCAATAGGCGATAGAATGACCGCGGCGGCGCCCTTCTGCTTGGCCGGGCGGCTGCTCGCCGGCCTTCAATCCCTTCTTGATGGGTTGGGCGTCGTCGGCTAGATTGCTGATTATCGGCGCCTTGCCGGTGCGTCCAACACATTCGGAGGGGTGGCAGAGCGGCCGATTGCATCGGTCTTGAAAACCGACAGGGTATCCATTCCCTCGCGGGTTCAAATCCCGCCCCCTCCGCTTTCGCATTCACCCACAGAGGATCGTGTAGCCGCGGCGCAGCATCGCCTCGACGCCGCCGAACGCTTCGGCGATCATCAGCGCCACGGCATCGGGTTGCTTCGTCGCCAGGAACAAGCGGCCTGCGGGCTTGAGCAGCCGGCGCGCCCTGGCAATAAAGAGCCGTGCGATGGCGTGGTCGGCGTAATACGGCGGGTTGGCCAGCACCACGTCGAACGACCGTTCTTCCAATTCCGCGGCCGTGTGCGAAGCAATTACGGAGAAGGACGCCACGCCGTTTGCCCGGGCGTTTTGCTCGGCCAGAGCCGCCGCGCGGACGTTGCTGTCCACGAAGACGACGTGGCCGTCCGGCTCACACTGCTGCGCCGCGAAGACGCCGGCCACGCCGCTGCCGCAGCCGAAGTCCAGCACGCGATCGCCAGGATGCAGTTCGGCCGTCTCCACCAGCGCCCTTCCGCCCTCGTCGAAGCGGCCATAGGAAAAAACGCCCGGCCGGGAAACGAACCGGCACGGCGGGCCGCCCAACACTCGGGCCTGAAACGTCATTTCATGGCGCCGCCGCGGCCGGTCTCCCAGGCGGGAGGCCCACAGGACGGCGTCGGGCGCCGTCCTGTGTTCATGGATGCGGCCATAAATCTTTTTTAGTAATGTCGGAAAAAACGGCTCCGCTTCGTAGGAAGACCAGACGATGAAGGCGCCGCCTGCCCGCAGGACATGGAATGCCTGCTCGACCATGTCGATTTTCAGCTCACGCTCGCCGCCGCGCGCCGGCATGTAAACTGCCGTGCCAAAATCGGACGGCAAATCCCAGAGGTCGGGAGACGTCTCCACCTTGGCGTCGAGGCCGGCGCCGGCCAGCGCCTCGCGGAGCTTTTCTGCCTGATGCAGGTCCATTTGGTAGCAGACGGCGGCGCCGGCCTTACCACCAGACAACAGGTTGACGACCTCGGCGGGCGAACCGAGGACGACGGCCAGCGGCGGCCTCATGCGGGCGCGCACCGCCTCCGGAACCGGCCGCCTACTCAGGGGAAGGGCGGCCCGGCTGCGTCGGCTCATGAATTCGCTCGCTGTATATCGGAGTCAATGCGCATCTCGAAAATCGCCGTCCACCGGCCGCCTGGCCGCAGCGTCAAGAGGCCGGCGTCCACCCCGCGCTGCTGCAGGTTGACGGCGTCCGTCGTGCAGGAGTACGGCTCGATGCAAAACGCTTGCCGATGTGGCGGCGTGAAGACCACCGCTTCGCGGAAGGCCGGCGACGCCCGCAAGGCGACCCAATACCTGCCGGATTGGACGGCCCCGCGGTCGCACAGGCCGTCGGCGTCGGGCCCCGGCAGGCCGGTCAGCACGTCGTCGAGTTGCAGGTCGCCGAAGAGCCGGGGCGTCTGAAGATCGCGGGCTGAATCGACCGGCTGGCGCTCGCCGATCGGCAGCGAATCGACCAGCGGCCACATTTGCTTGGCCGGCGTCCGCACCATGCCGTCGGCCGCAAGGTCGCCCGACGCAAACGGCAAGCGGTAATAGGGATGATAACCGAGTCCAAAGGGCAGATCATTTCGATCCGGGTTCTCCACTTCCGCCTCCACGCGCAGCCTTTCCACACCCAGGCGGCATGTAATGCGGATGAGGTAATCGGCCGGCCAAAGGGGCAGACAGTCCGGAGCGTCGCGACTGGCCTGGAACTCGCCCGTAACCCATGCCGAGACAGCGTCCGCTCCTTGGTCGACGACGCGCCATGGTCGGCGGCAAGCGAAGCCGTGGATGGCGTTCTTGCCAGAGGGATCGTTGGTCGGCAATGTGTACTGCTTGTCCTGCCATGTAAAACGGCCGTCGCGGATGCGATTCGGAAAAGGAAACAGGATCGGAATGCCGCTGCGCGTCGGCCGGCCGTCTCCGAACAAAGCGGGGTCGGAATAGAGCAAATCTAGCGTTCGGCCGTCGCGCACCGTCTCCCAGTGGAAACAGTTGAAGCCCAGCGCCGGCCAGACCTCAGCGCGGCCGGCGGCGCCGTCGCAAAGCATATAGACGGTTGGATCGCGGCCGGTTACGCCGGGTTGCGTCCGTTTCTGGACGGCGAATGACATGAGAGGCCTCGTGTTGCAATTCCGAAGCGACCTATTCGCGCGGCTGCAATCGTGCCTTATGTGGATCGTTTTTCCAGTGAAACGCCGCCGCGAATTTGTCCGGCGCGTACTGCGCCATGCCCTGTTCGGTCCGCGCCACGTACGTCACCTGATCCTCCAGCTGCGCCTTTGCTTCGGGCGTGCAGCCGTAACAGCGATAATGCCCGTCCGCCGAGATGACGACCGCTCCCTTGGGCGTGTCCACCAGCGTCCCCAACGGTCGACCGGCCGCGGCGTCCCATAAACGCACGGTCCAGGCGCTGCCGCCCGGCGCAATGCGGCCATCATTGGACGAGGCGGTCGGCTTCACTTCGCGGGGCGCGGTGCGCAGCAGCACAGCGGCCGCGGCGTCCCAGTAGTGCATGCGCCCGTCCGTCCCCTCTGCGGCCAGCAGCAGTCCGTCCTTGTCGGACGACCAGATCAGGGCGCGCACTTTGGCGGCGGCGGTTGCAAGGGTCTGCTGCGGTTCTCCGGTCCGCCCGTCGAACAGTTCGATGGACCCGTCCACGGCAGCGCCGGCCAGCCAGCGACCGTCGGGACTGAGGGCGACAGGATCCAGCGAAGTGTGGACGCCGGTGATCTCGAGCGTCCAGGAATCGACGCCGTCGATCGCAGCGGGCCGGCTGACCAGCGCATCCGGAGTAAGGGGCGCGGCCTCGCCGCGTCCTGGTCCATTCCCGGTGGTCGGCGCGGGGGCCGACGGCTGGTTCGCCAGGAACCAACGGGCCAGGATGGCGGCCGCCAGCGCCGTCACGACCACGACGATCGCCACCACAAGGAACGCCCGCTGATCCATGCGTCGCGGCTTGCGAACAGCCGGCGGCGTGGTGGGCAGAGTGACGACGGCGGACACCGTGTCGCCTTGAACGGCGGGAGGCCGCGCCACTGGGACGAAAATCGTCGAGCCTTCCGTGGCTTCGTCTTTGAGCGCTCTGGCCAGCACGTCTGCCAACTCGCCGGCGCTTTGATACCGTTTGGCCGGATCCTTTTCCAAAAGCTTGCGGACCACGGCCGCCACGGCCAGCGGAACCTCAGGGCGCGCCTGTTCGACCGGCGCCGCCTCCTCGAACAGAAGGGCGCCGACTGTCGCCGCCAGCGACCCGCGCTTGAACGGCGCCCGCCCCGTCAGGAGGAAGTACAACGTCGCTCCCAGGCTGAACAAGTCGGCTCGTCCGTCCACGGTGTGCGATTGCCGCGCCTGCTCCGGCGCCATGAAATCGGGCGTTCCCATGAGAGAATCAGTGGCCGTCAGGGCGCCGCTGGATTCCCCATCGCTGGACGGCGCCAACCGGGCCAGCCCCAGGTCGAGAAGCTTTACGGTCCCGTCGGTGGTGACCAGCAAATTCGACGGCTTGATGTCGCGATGGACCATGCCGCACTCATGGGCGTGCTGCAAGCCTAGCGCAGCTTGGCGGACGTATTCACAGGCCTGTTCCACCGGCAGCGGCCCAGATTCGCCGACGCGCCGCCCCAGGTCCACGCCAGTCAACAGCTCCATGACGATGAAATGGGCGCCGCCCACCTCGTCGGCGTCGTGCGCGTGCACGACGTTGGGATGCGACAGTTGCGCCGCGGCCCGCATTTCGCGGAGAAAGCGCTGCACCGCGTTCGGCGATTCGGTGCGGTCCTTGCGGATGATCTTCACCGCACGCAGCGCGCCGAGCTTCCAGTTACGCGCCTTGAAAACAGCCCCCATACCGCCTTCGCCAAGGCGCTCCAACAGGATGTACGAGCCCAGCAGCAGTTCGTGCCCGCGGCCTTGCAGCAAACGATTGACCTGATAGGGCGTCAGCCAGCCGCGGCGCATCAATTCCTGCGCCAGGGCTTTCGGCTCGGAAGGGAATTGCGCAATGTTGCCGGCCAATTCGTCGAACTGGGCCGGCTCCAGCAAGTGGAACCGGCGCAAATCGAGCAGAAGGTTGCCGGCGATAGGCGTCATGGGGCGGCCCGCTACGGTGGGGGGTGCAACCCGATTATTGTAAGCCGGATAGCGCGGCAATGCCAGTATTTCACCTGACCGGGTGGGATTCTCGTTGTTGGAGTCGCCTGGGTTGGCTCCTGCCAACCGGACGCGTTAGCAATGGGTTGAACCCAGCGGCGGGCGTTTGGTTTGCGTCGGCATTTCGCCAATGTATCCCGAAGCGGAGTCTTCCATTGACGGCGATTACGGCGGGAACGTGAACCCAGGATGCGCGACGGCGCCGCGGGCCTAAAGCCTGCGGCCCCGTCGCGTATCGCCATTGGATCACTT
>DATKHW010000058.1:0-4517 GCA_035546275.1 Gemmataceae bacterium | reverse complement strand
CCGCCGCGGCCGTCCAGCCCGACGACCTCCGTGCAGAGCCGGTCCATCAGCGCGCGGTCGTGGCTCACCAAGACCAGGGCGCCGGTGAACTCCTGCAGAGCGTCTTCCAGCACCTCCAGCGCCGGGATGTCGAGGTCGTTCGTCGGCTCGTCCAGCAGCAGCAGGTCCGCCGGCTGGAGCATCAGCTGGGCCAGGCGCACCCGCGCCTGCTCGCCGCCGGACAGGCTGCCGACCGGCGCCTCCAGCTGCTCGGGGCGGAAAAGGAACTGCTTGGCACGGGCCGCCACATGCTGCGGCCGGCCGGCCATCATCACCGCGTCGCCGTTGGGGCACAGCGCCCGACGCAGCGTCGCCGCCGGGTCGAGGGTCGCCCGGCCCTGCTCGAACAGGACGATGCGCAGGCCGCCCGCCGGCGTGACCGTGCCGCCGTCGGGGGCCAGCTCGCCGCCGAGCACGCGCAGCAGCGTGCTCTTGCCGCTGCCGTTGGGGCCGAGCAGGCCGAGCTTGCTGCCCGGCCACAGCGTCAGGTCCAGCCCCGAGAACAGCGGCCGGCCGCCCCGTGATTTCGCGACGCCCGCCGCGGCGAGCAGCTTGCGCGTCGGCCGGCCCGTGGCGACGAAGTCGAACGCCGCCGCCCCGGCGGCGGCGTTGCGGTACTTCAACTCCTCCAGTTCCTCGCGTCGGCGGGCGGCGTCCTCGATGCGCGACGACGCTTTCCGCGTCCGCGCGGCGGCCTTGCGGCCGAGCCACTCCGTCTCGCGGCGAACCTGGTTGGCGACGGACTCCTGCCGGCTGGCCTGACCCGCGAGGAACTCCTCGCGCTGGAGGATGAAGTCGTCGTAGCAGCCGGTGCAGCGGAAGTACCCGGTGGGGTAGACCCGGCTGATCTCGATCACCTCATCGGCGACGGCGCGCAGGAACGCCCGGTCGTGGGTGGCGGCGAGGTAGCCCAATGGCGTGGCGCGCAGCAGGCGTTGCAGCCAGGCGATGCCCGGCAGGTCGAGGTGGTTGGTCGGCTCGTCCAGCAGCAGCAGGTCAGGCTTGCGGACCAGCTCGCGCGCCAGGGCCAGTCGCTTGCGCCAGCCGCCCGAGAGGATGTCCGCCGGCTGGTCGGCGTCGGTGAAGCCCATCTGCGTCAGCGTGGCCGCCGCCCACGTCTCGCGCTCGTGTTCCTCGATCGGCTCCTCGGCGAGCGCGGACAGCAGCACGGTGCGGACGGTCTGTCCCGGGGCGAACGCGTCGTCCTGGGCGACGTATCCCACCCGCGCCCCGCGCCGCGCGGACCGGGCGCCGGCGTCCGGGTCCTCACGGCCGGCCAGCAGCCGGAGGAGCGTCGATTTGCCGGCGCCGTTGGGACCGACGAGGCCGACGCGCTCGCCGGCGCGAAGGTCCAGCGACAGGCCGGCGAACAGCGGCCGGTGGCCGTAGCTCTTGGTCAGGCCTTGCACGCTTAGCAGCAGGGTCATGCTCGCCCTCGCTGGCAGGGCGTCCTCGTCGCGCCCGCTCCTATTGCTCTCAAAGGGCCGGCCCGCGGGCAAGGCCGTTGCGGCGACAGCGACCGCGCCGGCTGCCATAATGCTCCCATGCTCACTATCTATATTGACGCCGACGCGTGCCCGGTCAAGGACGAGGTCTACCGGGTCGCGCGGCGCTGCGCCCTGCCCGTGAAAGTCGTCGCGAACGCCCCGCTGCGGGTTCCGGCCGATGCGCGCATCGAGCTGGTCGTGCGGCCCGGCTTCGGCGCGGCCGATGATTGGATCGCCGAACAGGCCGGGCCGGGCGACGTCGTCGTCACGGCGGACATCCCGCTGGCGGCACGATGCCTGGCGCGGGCGGCGCGGGTGCTCGGTCCCAAGGGCGTCCCGTTCACGGAGAACGACATCGGCTCGGCGCTGGGGATGCGCGACCTGCTGGCGGAGCTGCGGCAAGGGGGCGCGGCGCCCACCGGGCTGGGCGGGCCGGCCCCGATGACGGCGAAGGACCGCTCGCGCTTCCTGGGCAAGCTCGACGAGCTGGTCGCCGCCGCCCGCCGCGCCCACCCGCGTGGACCGGAGACGCAGGCCTGAATCGGGACACGCACGGCGCCGCCAGACGACGACCGCCCGTGGAAGGAGACAGTCGATCACCCCCTGCCGGCCCACTGGGGCAGCTGGCGCCGGCGGTCCATGGCGAGCGTGCGCGGGCGAAGCGGGACGTGATCTGGCGGCTGCATGGGCGGAAACCGGACGTGGAGGAGACGCGCCCGTGGAATCGAGACGCGAGTTCGAGGCGTTCCCCGGCGGAGGTGCAGGACCAATCCAACTCTCCCAGGCAGCGCACGTGAGTTCGACACGTCGCGGGCGATGCGACCGGAGCAGGCAACGCCGAAAGCCGAATTGACCTCGGCGTGTCGGACGGCAGCGCGCTGGTCACTTCGGCTTGCGCGCGGACGTCGATGTAACCCGATCCGGATTCTCAGGCATGAGCATTCATGAGCGCGGCTGGCATCGGAAACCAGCATGTTGGACCGGAAGCTGGAGGACTTGGCGACGAGAGCGATACGGCAGCCTGGGTCAGCCCGATTCTCCGGCGTGTCGCCTCACGTATGCGAGAAAAACGCCAGCAAAGGACTTGACTTGCCGATAGATGATATATAAATTATTGGCAGATGAAAGAACCGCACGGATTGATCCATGACGACTCCGAAGTTGCAGCACGAACTCAAAAAGAAGCGGCCCTTCGAGTCGCCTCAAGAAGAAGCCCTCCTGAGCGTCGTGCGGACGAGCGATCGGCTTCAGATTCGCTCCGCCCGGCTGCTGCGGGAGCATGGCCTGACGCCCTCGCAGTACAACATCCTGCGCATCCTGCGAGGCGAGGGCAAGCCCCTGCCCATTCTGGAGATCGCCAGCCGCACCATTGCCGTCGTCCCTGGGATCACCGGACTCATCGACCGGCTGGAACAGGCGGGGTTCGTCAACCGGCTGCGTTGCGAAAAGGATCGCCGAGTCATCTATGTGGCGCTCACGGACCTGGGCATGACGACCCTGGCTGCCGTGGATGAGCCACTGGTCGCTCTGCACCATAAGCTCGTGGGCCATCTATCCCAGGGCGAGTTGAAGGAACTCATCCGGTTGCTGGAAAAGGTGCGAGAGCCGCTGTACGAGGCGGAGGAATAGCAGCTTTTTTTCTTGCACAATTAGATGAAGTATAAATAGTCGCTGCGTAGACGATCTGAGGCGGATAACCTGGTGCGGGACGGCCGGCGCCAAGTCCATAAACCCGGCCGGCCGTCACCCATTCTTTGGAAAGGAGCTGCACGATGAAGACGACCTGGAACTGGAAAACGATCACGGGCCTGGCGCTGCACGGCCTGATCGCCGGGATCATGATCCTGGCTGGCTCGGCCAAGGTTCTCGGGCTTTTCCCGCCGGACGCCGTCTCGAAGCTCGGCCTGACGGGATGGATCACCGTGATCGGTGCGGGCGAACTCGCCACGGCCGTCCTGTTGCTCGTCCCGCGCACCGCATCGCTAGGCGTCCTGCTGGCCAGCTCCTTCTGGGGCGGCGCCATTTGCCTGCACATGTCCAAGGGAGAACCCTTCGTGCTTCAGTCCGCCCTGCTGCTGCTGACCTGGGTGGGGGCCTACCTGCGCGTCCCCGGCGTGCTCGCCAGTTTCTCCGCCCCGTCAAAAGCGGTGCGGCCGAGCGCGGACGTCGCGGAAGTCCTTGTGCCGTGAGGGGCCTTTCAGAAAGGAGCGAGCCATGAACAGCGTCCTCTTTCAGCCCTTCCGTCTGCATGACCTGACCCTGCGGAACCGGATCGTGCTGTCGCCCATGACCCGTGCCAGGGCCGGGGCCGCTCGCCTGCCGAACCGCCTGATGGCCGAATACTACGCCCAGCGGAGTTCGGCGGGCCTGCTCATCAGCGAGGCGACCACGATCTCCGAGGAGGCCAACGGGTGGAACGAGTCGCCGGGCGTCTACACCGACGAGATGACCGAAGGGTGGAAGCACACCACGAGCGCCGTGCATGAAAAGGGCGGCGTGATCTTCCTCCAGCTTTGGCACATGGGACGGGCCTCCCACAGCAGCTTCCACGGCGGCCAGCCCGCCGTCGCTCCCTCGGCCATATCAAAATCAACGAGCCGGACCTCCACACGCCCACCGGCAAGCAGCCGCACGAAGTCCCACGGGCGCTGGAAACCTCCGAGATTCCACGGGTCGTGGCGGATTACCGGCGAGCCGCCGAGCGGGCGAAGCAAGCGGGTTTCGACGGCGTGGAACTCCACGCAGCCAACGGCTACCTGATCGATCAGTTCCTCCAGTCGAAGACGAACCGCCGCACGGACGAGTACGGCGGGAGCGTCGAGAACCGTTACCGCTTCCTGAAGGAAGTGGTCGAAGCCGTCACGTCCGTCTGGCCCGCCCAGCGGGTCGGCGTGCATCTCTCCCCGAACGGGCCGTACAACGATATGGGGTCGCCGGATTACCGGGAGCAGTTCACCTTCGTCGCCGAGCAACTCGACCGCTTCGGGCTGG
>DATKHW010000057.1:0-3894 GCA_035546275.1 Gemmataceae bacterium | reverse complement strand
GACCCTTGACCCTGCTGCTTTTGCCAGGCCACGTTGAAGGAGTCCAGCCACGGGGGACCCTCCTAATGCTCAACGGCTCTCACCGCCGATGCACCACCGGCAAAATGGCGCTCTTGGGTTCGTGCAATCGCCGTAAATAATCGCCGGCCACATCGTGCCGCTTCACCACGCCGACAACGCGCTTGCACGATTCGTCCACGACCGGCAGCGCCAGCAGGTCGCTCTCCGCGAACAACTCCATCGCCCGATCCAGGCCGTCGTCCGGTCGCAAGGGCTTCACGTCGGGGCGCATTAAGTCGGCCGTCAGCAGCAACGGCTGGGCGTGCGTCGATCGCGTCGCCACGAACAGCTCTTCCAGGCTGACGACGCCGAGATAACGACCTTCCGCGTCGATCACCGGCAGGATGTCTGTTTCGGTATCGTCGAATCGACCGATGACTTGCGCGACGGGTTCCTCGGGATGGACCGTCGGACCCTGCCAGTGCGGATCGAGAAACAACCGCACTTGCAAACCCGCCAAAACCTCGCGGACATACGTCCCTTGGTGAGCCGGCGACAAGGATCGGCTCATGACCTGGTTCTTGTAAAGCGATTGCCGATCGGAAAAAAGGAACGTCAGCGTGCAGACGAAGAGGGTCGGCAAGATCAGGTTGTAGTTGCCCGTCATCTCGCTGACCATAATGAGGGTGGAAAAAGGCGTCTTTGCGGCCGCGGCGAAAAAGCCGGCCATGCCGACGATGACGAAGGCCCCCGGTGCCGGGATGAGCCACTGCCAGGAGTTCGGCAGCAGGCCGTGCAGCAGCAGGCTCAGCGCACCGCCGGCGCAGCCTCCGATCACCATGGACGGCCCGAATACGCCGCCGGAGCCGCCGCTGCCGATGGTCAGCCCGGTCGTGAAAATCTTGCCGGCCGCGATCGCGAACAGGATGGCGGCGGCGACCAGGGCCGACTGTCCCATGGCGCCTTGGCCCGTGCCGTTCAGGGCCTCCTGCAAGGCGCCGTAGCCGAAGGCCAGGACCGACAGCACGAATTTATTGGCATAGCCCGCGTCTGCAAAGGCGAAATAAAGGATCAGCCCGACCGCGCCCGTCAGGCAGGCGCCGATCGCCGGCTTGATATGGCGCGGGATCGGAACTCGGTGGAACAGCTTCGTCAGACCGTAAAACGATCGGGTGTAAATCGCAGCCAGAATGATCATGGTCACGGCCAGCAGCAGATACGGCCCAAGCTCCCACGGGCTGTCAATGGTCAGCGCCCCCAACTTGTCGCCGAAAAGCGGATGCCAGCCATCCTTGAAAAACAATCCGAATGTGCAATAGGAAATGACGCAGGAGAGGCCGGCCGGCATGATGACTTCCGGCTCAAACTCCGGCGACCAATAAAGGACCTCGGCGGCGAATAAGGCACCGGCCAGGGGCGCCCGGAATATGGCGCCGATGCCGGCGCCCATGCCGGCGGCCATCAGAATGCGTCGCTCGGACGGTTTGAAGCGCAGAATGCTAGCGAGGAAGAAACCAAAGCCGGCCCCGATCTGCGCGATGGGACCTTCGCGTCCCCCGGAGCCGCCCGAACCGATCGTAAGGGCGCTGGCGATGGTCTTGATGATCGGCACGCGATACCGGATCTTGCCTTTGCGATCGTGATAGGCGGCGATGACGGCGTCCGTGCCGTGGCCCTCTGCTTCGGGCGCCAGCGAAAAGACAAGGAAGCCGCTGAGAATGCCGCCGATGGCCGGAATGAGCAGCAGGAGCCAGGGTTGGAAGGCGACGCTATTGCGAGCTTCTTCGACGGCCGGTTTCAGCCAGGGGACCGCGTGTTCGCCGGCTGGCTCGTTAGGGAAATAGCCGGCGCCGCGACTGAGGGCCGCATAAACGACGAGCTGACAGGCGAGCTGGAAAAGGACCGCCCCGACGCCAGCCACGATGCCGACCAGGACGGCCGCCCCCAGCAGCCGGGCCTGACAGCGCACGCGGCTCCGCGTCAGCGTGAAAAACTCCGGAATCCAGCTGAGCGGGTTTTTGGCGGCGCCCGCCTGTCCATTGGTTTCTTCCATGCACGATGCCCCTCGCGGAGAGTCCACCCTCATTGACGCAAATTACGCGCCGGCCGCGGGCGCCGTGCGGCAATCCTCGAGCAGCCGCCGCACGCCCGCCGAGGTGCGCTGGCGCAGCAGCGCCGGTCGCAGGGCGGCGACCTGACTCGGATTCAGGCCAGCGATCCCTTGGCGAGCCGCCGCCAGCTGGGTCACTGGCACGCTCAGACAGTCCACTCCCAGCGCGGCCAGCGCCGTCGCCCCGAGCGCGTCGGCAGCCATCTCGCCGCACACCGACACGGGCCGGCCGGCGGCGTGTGCGGCCGCGACCACCCCGTCCAGCAGGCGCAGCAGACCCGGATGCAACGGATCCATCTGAGCGGCCGCCGCTGGATCGTCGCGGTCCAGGCCCAGCGCCGACGCCGTCAGGTCGTTGGTGCCCAGGGCGAAAAAGGCGGCCTGCTGGGCCCAGTCCACCGCCATCGGCGCCGCCGCCGCCGTCTCGATCATCAGGCCGACCGGGACGTCGGCAGCGAAGGGCAGCCCTTCGCGCCGCAGCTCGTCGCGGGCCGACGCAGCCGTTTCCGTCACGAAATCCAGCACCTCGCTCCGCGTCACGAGCGGCACGAGGATGCGAGCCGGCCCGTGCGTCGCCGCACGCAGGATCGCGCGGATTTGCTCATGAAAGAGTTGACGGATCGGCAATGAGTCCAAAACCAAGCGCCAATCATACGGACGGGCCGGCGACGAGCCGATCCGACCGTAAGCGGCCGTCTTGTCCGGCCGCAGATCGAATGTTCGGATCGTGGCGGGCCGGCCGGCCAGGCGAACCAGCAGCTTGCGATAGATGCCGAACTGTTCCTCCTCGGTCGGGAGCGTGCGGCGAGCCAGGAACAGGAACTCGCTGCGATACAGCCCGACGCCGACGGCGCCCAGTTGCACGGCCGGCCCCGCCTCGCAAAGCAGGTTCAAGTTGACTTCAATGCGCGGCAGACCAGCCGGCGCCGCTGGCGGCGGCGGTCGCGGCGCCGGGGTACGCATAGCGACGGCGGCCGGCGCGGCGCCGGCGCCCACGGCTGGGTCCAGCGTCACTTCGCCTTTCGTTCCGTCCACCAGCAAACGCCGGCCCGGATGGAGGAGTCGCGCGAAGCCCTCGACCTGTCCGACCATTGGCACGCCAAGGCTGCGGGCCAGGATGGCCGCATGGCTCTGCGGCCCGCCGTGCTCCACCACGACCGCCGCCAACCGCTCCAGGTCCGTCGCAAACAGCTCCATCACCGACGCCTCGCGCGCCACCAGCACCTGCCGTTCGCCGGCCGGGTCCGCCGTTTGGCGCGGTCGCAATCGCCACAAGATGCGATGAAACACATCCTTGATATCATACATGCGCTCCTGAAAGAACGGCGTCGAGAGCCTCTGGAAGGCCGAAACGTACTTGTCCAGCGTATCGAGCAGGGCGGCCTCGGCGGTGGCGCCGCCGCGCAGGCAGGCGCCCAAATCGCCCTCGATGGTGCGGTCCTGAAGAATCATTAGCTGGGCGTGCAGAATGGCGCCGTGGTCTTCGCCGACCAGCTCCGATATGCGCTGGCTGAGGCGGACGATCTCCTCGCGCGCGCCCTCCAGTGCTTCGTGCAGCCGGCTCTTTTCGCGCTCCGGTTCGTTGCTCTTTCGCGGCACTCCCTGCCGCCATTCGTCGAAGTTGTCCACGAGATAGGCTTCGCCGGCGCCGACGCCCGGGCTGAGCGGCGCGCCGCACAGAACCGCCGATCCCGCTTCGGGCGCTTTCGGAAGGGGCGGCGGCTCATGCGCGGCCGCCGACGCCCGTTCCAGGAGACGGGCGTCGCCGACCAGAGCGGCCACCT
>DATKHW010000056.1:0-2496 GCA_035546275.1 Gemmataceae bacterium | reverse complement strand
CCGGCTCGCGCCGGCCGCTCGCATGCGGCGGAGGCGGCGCTTCGGTGGGCGGCTTCACCTCCGCCTGTTCCCGCCGCGCCGCCTGGAACAGCTGCGGGTCGATGACGAAACGCACCTGCATCGCACGGCCGAACACCTGCCGTGCCGCCGCGGCCAGATCGTCCTGAAAGGTCTTTTCCAGCCATTCCTCGAAATGCCGATTGGGCACGCCGACCGTCAGCTGAGCGGCGTCCCAGGAAAACTGCGTGTGCCGGTCGAACCAGAGCTTGTAGCGGGCTTCGCCAATGCGGTGGATGAGCGTCTGCTTCAACGCCGTCGTCTGTTCGCGCTCAGCGATCATGAGTGGTTGGGCCACGGCGCGCACCAATCCCGCTATTTCGGACCTGGCAGGAGCGGCAAGAGGAAAAGGGCCAGCCGAACGGCTGGGCCGACGGCTTGTTTCGAGTGCAAGTTCAAGATTCTAAACGCGGCCAGAACCGATGCCAACAGCTGAAACCTCGCTTCCGCGTCGCGGTCTCGATGAAGAGGCGAAACGACCGGCAAGATGCGCCCGCCGAGACTCTCCGGCGCAACCGGATATGAATACGCGTACCGTATTATCCATTCCAGACCGCGAGAAAGACCTCCCGCCGCTCAACCCATTCGAAGCCGAGGCCGCGGTACATCTGCTGGGCCGGGCGGTTGCGAGCGTCCACGGCCAGACTAAGAGATGAGGCATCGGCCGCCTTCGCCTGATGGAGAGCATGCGCCGTCAGCTCGCGGCCGAAGCCGCGGCGCCGGGCCGCCGGAACGACGCCGACGTAGGAGACTTCCCATTCTCCCGTCTCAGCCGAGGCCAAAAGCAACACGCCGACCGGTTCGCCGTCCGCAAGGGCCAAATGCCACGGCCCGGGATGGAGCCGCCCATCCCCGCGATGAGCAGCGACGACTTCTTCCACGCTGCGCACGCCGTTAAGCTCAGGACAATCCAGAGTGTGTTCATAGGTTTTCGACAGCGTCTCGTGAAACGCGCAAGGATGCGCAGGATCGTAGAGCCGCCATTGCAGCGCGGTCTGTGGGCCGCGCCGCGGCAGCACGTGCAGATCATGGCGCAGAAAGCAGAGCTGCGTGACATTGGGAAAGCCGTTGCGGGACAAAGCGGCGGCGCTGCGGACCTCTTCGGGAGCCAGAAGGGCCTGAGCGACCTTCACCTTTCGTCCGCGGAGCCAGGCGGCGGCGCGGTGGAGGAGGGCGTCTTCGGCGGAGGCGGCATCGACGCTGGGAACGCACTGCGGGGGCCAAACGAGCGCGGCTGCGCCCGGCAGGGCGACGGCAAGGACGGCCGCCCGCAGACCGCTGCGCCGGCGAAGGACGAACAACCCTTGTGAATCAAGTTCGCCGCGGCGCACCAGATCCAGAGCGGCAGCGCTTCGGACCTCCCGATCGCGCGATTCGAAGCGCTGGAACAGCAGCGCAAACGCGGCTGGAAGCTCCTCCAAGCGGACGGGTTCCGGCGTCATGATGGCATTATAACCGCCGTCTTGCCGTCGCGCTTAGGCTTTGTCCGCCGCCGTCCCGCGCGGTATCATTTTCCGCATCGGCCCTTGCACCTAACGCGGACGGCAGCCCATGAGCGAATTTCAGATCGGAAAATTCACCGTCGTCGGGACGCTGGGCTCCGGCGCCCACAGCACGATCCTGCACGTCCGCCGCGCCGCCGACGGCAAGAACTATGCCCTTAAGGTCATCCCCATCGAGGGACCGGACGACCAGAAGTACCTCGAACAGGGGCAATACGAATTTCGCGTCGCCCAGCTGCTCGACCATCCAAACGTCATCAAGGTCTACGCCCTAGAGACGGTCAAGGACTGGATGTTCCGCGTCCGCAAGGCGCATCTGCTCATCGAGTACGTCAACGGCAAGACGCTGGATTCCTGCCCGCCGCTGTCGCTGCCGCTGCTGGTGCAGGTGTTCGAGCGCGTGGCCGACGGCATGGTCCACATGCACCGTCGCGGCGTCTACCACAGCGACGTCAAGCCCAACAACATCCTCATCAGCCGCGCCGGCGACGTGAAAATCATCGATCTCGGCCTCGCCCGCATCAAGGGCGAGGTGCGCGACCGCGTCCAGGGTACTCCGGAGTATATCGCTCCGGAACAGGCCAAGCATCGCATGGTCAATGAGCGCACTGACATTTACAACTTCGGCGCGACCATGTACCGGATGCTGACGTTCCGACTGCCGCCGCCCGTTGTGTCGCAGGAGGACGGGGGCTTGCCGGTGGACGCCAAGATGTGGCAGAAGCTCTTCAAGCCGGTCTCGGACTTCAACGCCAAGGCGCCGGCGGCGCTGTGCGAATTGGTTCAGAAATGCCTTTCTTACGACGCCAACAGACGGCCCGAACGGATGAGCGAGGTGCAAGGGGCGCTGGATCACGTCGTTGATGAGCTGGTTCAGAGGCCGGAGGATCGTCTGGAGGCGCTGGAGTGGTGAGGCCGCCTCTCATCCGGAAGTGAA
>DATKHW010000055.1:0-8114 GCA_035546275.1 Gemmataceae bacterium | reverse complement strand
ATTCGGGGCCGTGAGCGCGATTGGAGGGCGGAAGCCCGATCGGGTAGAATGACGGAAGACCGAGAAACCCGATCCGGGAGGAGGGGACGATGAGCAATCCGCTGGTGGAGGCGCTGGCCCAGATGAACCTGGAGCCGGGGCGGACGTACAGGTACGACGTGAATGGGCGGCAGGTGATCGTCGAAGTGCTGAAGGAGCTGCCGGTCGAGGCGCCGCCGACCGACGCCTCCGACGCTATGCTCGATCCTTGGGTGGAATTGCCCGCGCCCGAACCCTTGTTCGTTGTGCAGGCGACGCCCGGTGAGCTTCCACCCCCCGATCTGCCTGAGATTCCGACGGAGGACGAATCGCCGTGATCTACAGGGCGCCGCTCCCGGATGAGCCGATCGACCAAGGGGACCTCATCGACGATTGCCCTGTGTTATCCATAGGAGCGTATGACCTGGACAATCTCACGAAAGTCCACGTTCCAGTAGCGGTGAGCCGGGTCGTTGTCCTCACTCAAACCTGCGACCTGGCGAACGGGAAAGCAGCTTCCGCCGCGGTTGCCGTCGTGCGCGATGCGCAGTCTCTCGTGGAAAAGCAGTTGCTCAAGGCGGCGGACATCCGCGGGCCCATCCGTGCGGGGCGCATATACGGCTGGTACTTCCTGCCGAAGAGCGCCGAGCTGGGTCTGCCGGAGATGATCGTGGACTTGCGGCAACTGCATACCGTACGTCTCGATCTGTTGACGGAGTTGTGCCGGCGCAGCCGACGGCGGGCGCGTGTGCAGCCGCTCTACCGCGAACACCTCGCCAAGCATTTTGCGGACACCTACAGCCGCATCGGTCTGCCGGAACCTTACGAGACGGATTGAGTCTTGGAATCGCAGGCGAAGTAGAATTTATGGGACTGGTGAGAGCAAAAATAACCCTGAAAAATCCACGCCGCCCCGACTTGCAGCCCGTCGATGTGGACGCCCTCGCCGATTCAGGGTCGGTCCACTTGTGCATTCCGGCGCACGTGCAAATCCAGCTCGGCCTGGAGGAAGCCGCCCGGAAGGAAGCGACGCTGGCCGACGGCGGCAAGAAAGTGGTTTCCTACGTCGGCCCCGTGGAGATTCAGTTCAAGAATCGCGTCGGTTTCGGCGGGGCGCTGGTATTGGGAGATGAGGTTTTATTAGGCGCCATTCCGATGGAAGATATGGACCTCGTCATCTTGCCGGGCGCACGCAGGCTTGACGTCAACCCGAACAGCCCAAACGTCGCCACGTCTGTGGTGAAATAGCGACTTCACCCCTTCTCGCTCCCAGGCTCTGCCTGGGAGCGCACTGCCCGCGAGGCTCTGCCTCGCGTCTTGTCCTCTCGGCAGGCAGAGCCTTCCCGGCAGTGCGTGCCGGGGCAGAGCCCCGGCACGAGAGGATGGCGTTCACTTCACCACCAGCACCGGGCATTTGGCGAATAAACCGATCGTGTAACTCATGCTGTGCAGCCCCACCGCAGGGTTGGCCGGATCGACCGGCGGCGCCGTCACGACGATCAGATCGGCCGCCGTCTCCGCCGCGAAGCGCACGGTGTCCGCGGCCCGCTTGCCGAGACGCACTTCGATCTTGTACGGAACCTTCCGCTCTTCCAGCCCGTTGCCAAGCTGCTGCAGATGGCTGCGCGCCACGCGCTCCAGCCTGCTGTAGAATGTGCCCTCCTCTTCCGGCGGCAAGCCGTTGATGACCTCGACGACGTGCAGCAGCGTCACCGCTCCATCGGTTTGTTGGGCCAAACGGCCGGCGACGTCGAGGGCGGCGGCGTGTTTTTCAGTCAGGTCCACGGGCAGCAGGATTTTCTGAAACATGGCCGCGTCTCCATGCAGGGCGCCTCCCATGTCCATTTTGCCAGGCGAACGCGCCGGGACAAGGCCGCGGTCAGAACGGCAGCGGCCGCTCATGCCGTGCGAAGGCCGCCGGCACGAAGCGGAAGAGCTGCGCCGGCCGATGGCCGCCCCGGCTGCGCATCCCCTCCGCCGGCGCCAGGAAGCCTGCCTCCAGCACCTTGCGGCGGAAGTTGCGCCGGTCCAGCGGCCGGCCGAGGATCGCTTCCGTCAGCGCTTGCAATTCGGACATCGTAAAAGTCTCCGGAAGCAGATCGAAGCAGACGGGCGCCTCGCCGAGCCGTCGCCGCAAATGGCGCAGCGCCCGCTGCAAGAGGTCGGCATGGTCGAACGCCAGCGGCGGCAGCGGCGTCTGCCCTGCCACGTCGAACCACCGCGCGGCCCGTGCGTCGCCGCGCGGCGCCAATTGATGCCGACCGGCCGGGACCAGGCCGACATAGACGACCGTTATTACGTGGCCGCGCGTGTCTCGGCCCGGCGTGCCGACCGCCTCCACTTGTTCCAGCCGCGCTTCCGGAATGCCCGTCTCCTCGTGCAATTCCCGGAGGGCCGCCGCGTCGAGGTCCTCGTTCTCGCGCACGAAGCCGCCGGGCAGCGCCCACATGCCGCGCCACGGCGGCTCGTCGCGCTCGATAAGCAGCACCTGCAAGCGCAGCTCGTTCAGCGCTCCGGCCACCGTGAACAGAGCGATGTCCACCGTCACGCCCGGCCGCGGCCATTCGTAGCAATATCGCGCTTTGGCCATGAATTTCCCACCATTGTGTTGACTTGACGCATACAGCCGTATAGACTTCCATTGGAGGCGAGAACAGCCCACTTGTCAAGGCCCTGCGGGGCGGGAGGTCGCCATGTTCGGCATCCGGTATTTCAAGGCGTCGCCGACCACCTTCGTGATGCAGCACGTCAACGGCCGCGTCCGGCGCGAGGGGATCGGCCTGTCGTTCTTCTACTTCGGCCCTACCGCCACACTGACAGCCGTGCCGGTCGGCGGCGCCGACGCTCCTTTCATCTTCAACGAGACGACGGCCGACTTCCAGGCCGTCACCGTGCAGGGCCACCTGACCTACCGCGTCGCCGATCCGACGCGGCTGGCCGCCCTGCTCGACTACAGCGTCCGGCCCGACGGCGCCCACCGGTCGGACGACCCGGACAAGCTGCCGCTCCGCGTGACGCACGCCGCCCAGGAGGCCATGCGAGCGGAGATCCAGTCCCGGCCGCTGCGATCCGCCCTCGTCGAAGCCGACGCCGTCGCCCAGCGCGTGCGGACGGCGCTCATCGAATCGCCAGCGCTCACGGCCCTCGGCGTGGAATTGCTCAGCTTCTCGATCCTGGCGATCAAGCCGGCGCCGGAAACGTCGAAGGCGCTGGAAGCCGAGGCGCGTGAGCGGCTGCTGCGCGAGGCCGACGACGCCATCTACTCGCGGCGCAACAACGCCGTCGAACAGGAGCGCACGATCCGCGAGAACGAGCTGAACACGGAAGTGGCCGTGCAAACGAAACAGCGCGAAATCGAGGAGACGCGCCTGGCCGGTCAGATCGCGCTGGAGGAAGAGCGACGGAAGCTGGTCGGCGCCGAGGCGGAGAACAGCAAGACGCGGGCCGACGCTCAGGCTTACGCCGTCGAGGCGACGCTGAAGCCGCTGACGGGGCTGGACCCGAAGTCGCTGCAAGTGTTGGCGACCGGCTCGGCCGACCCGCGGCTGCTGGTGGCGATGGCGTTCCAGGAGATCGCTGCCAACGCGGCCAAGGTCGGCAACCTGAACATCTCGCCGGACCTGCTGGAGACGCTGATGCGCCGGGACGGCAAGTCGAAATGAAGAATTCACCACAGAGTCACAGAGAACACAAAGAATGGCTTTTCTCTGTGTTCTCTGTGACTCTGTGGTGAATATCAAGGAGGCGTGCCATGTTCGAGAAGCTCATCGTCGTGACGCTGAAGACGCGGCTGGAAGAGCTGGTGGAGCGCTTTAACACCCGCGAGCAGGCCAAGTTCTATATCGAACACATGGGCCTCAATTTCGCCGAATACGACCGCGAACATGCGGTGTATATGGAGGCAGTGCGGCGGCTGCGGCGGCAGGTGGAGGGGCTGCTGCCCAAGATGCAGTTCATCGAACGCGGCTTCCTGCCCAATTTCATCTTCACGCCGCAAGACCTCGTTGTGACGATCGGCCGCGACGGGCTGGTCGTCAACACAGCCAAGTACCTCGACGGGCAGCCGATCGTGGCCGTTAACCCGGACCCGGCCCGCATCGACGGCGTCCTGCTGCCGTTCACCGCCGACAAGGCCCGCGTCGCCGTCGGCCGCGTCCTCGAAGGAAAGACCAGTTATCACACCATTACGATGGCCGAAGTGCGGTTGAACGACGGCCAGCGGTTGCTTGCGTTCAACGACTTCTACCTCGGCCAGCGGACGCACCTGTCGTCGCGCTACCGGCTGACCTGGCATGGCCGGACGGAGCAACAATCGTCGAGCGGAGCGCTGGTGATTACCGGGGCCGGTTCGACGGGCTGGTTTAGCTCGACGCAGAACATGGCAGCGGCGGTGACGCGGCTGCTCCTCAAGGACAAGGCGCCGACGCTGCCTTCGATGCGGCTCAGCTGGGACGACCCGCGGCTGGTGTTCGTGGTGCGCGAGCCGTTCCGCAGCAAGGCGTCGGACGTGAACCTGGCGGCCGGATTGCTCGAAGCGGGAGAGGAATTGGTGTTCGAGTCGCACATGCCGGAGGGCGGCGTGATCTTCTCCGACGGCGTGGAGAACGATACGCTGGCGTTCAATTCGGGAGCAGTGGCGACATTTCGGGCGGCGGATCGCAAGACGCGGCTGGCAGCGGCGTGATGGCGCCTAACCGGCGTCCTGCGACAGGAGCAGCTCCTGCGCCCGCTCCAGCAGCCGGTGCAGATCGTCGAGGTCCTCTTCCGGCAGCCGGCTCAGCAGCCCCGCCACGACCTGCACGCGCGTCGCCTGGTAATCGTCGTAGGCCGCCACGCCGGCCGGCGTCAGGGCCACGTCGATCTTCCGCTTGTCGCGCGAATTGATCCGGCAGGCGATCAGCGGATGATCGCGATCCTCCAGCGAGCGAATGATCCGCGACATCTGCGCCGGCAAGACGCCGAGCTGTCGCTGAATGTCGCCGACGATCAGCGTATCGTGGTGACGGAGTATCGAGAGAGTGAAATACTCAATTTCCTTGAGGTCGCCGTTGCGCCGCCGGCCGCGCGGCGTCGTCAAGCCAAGCTGGGCGACGACTTCGATGAGCCGCTGGGCGAGGTCCCCAATGGGGACGCCGGTCCCGTTTGCAATCATGGCGACTCGTGCCTCAACGCGAATGCTCCGTTGCTGGGACGCCCAGGTCGGCGAAGATTAACCCCGCCGCGCCGGTCGTAATTGAACGATAGCTGCGATGACAGAAGACTGTCAACGTGGAAAGATGGGGCGCCCACGCAACTTGCGCGGAATCCGGGCGGACGTGCGGGGCGTGCGGATTGTGCAGCTGCGGCTCACGGCTGGCCGGCCCGATCCAGCTGTTCCGATAGATGCAGCGCATTCCGATCGTGCGGGTTTTGCGTCAGCACTTCGTGAACCAATCGCCTTGGATCGTCCAGCTGGTTCCGCCAGCTGACCATGTCCTGAACGTCGCTGAGCAGATCGAGGGCGCGGCTGTAGGCGACGATCGCGTCGGGAGCGTCGTTCAAAAGCTGAAACATCTGGCCGCGCACCCACCAGGTGGAAGGATCGTTCGGCGCCAGGGCCAGCGCCTTGTCGAAATCCTCGCGGGCGCCTTCCAGCATCCCTTTTCGCTCCGATTCATCGGCCGTTTCCAGCGACTGAAGCACCAGGGTCAGCCCGCGTTGCTCATAGCCGCGCGAATAGTCGGGACGCAGGGCGATGCAGTCGGTGAAGGCGTCCCATGCGCCCTGGTAATCCGCCTTGCCGCCGGGCGGGGCGAATTGCAGGACGCGGCCCAGCATGAAGGAGGCCCAGTATTGCTGCGAATCCTTCTGCACCGCGCGGCGGAGCATGGCGACGGCCGTGCCGCGGGGATGCACATAATCGAATTCGCGCGGACCGCGGCTCAGCGTCCACTGAGCCAGCGGGTCGTTCATGTGCTTGGCCAAGTAGACGTGCATGACGCCGAGGAAGAAAGCGTCCTCGGCCGACACGTCCGCCGGTTTGTAAGCGCCGCCTGGCGAGGTTCCCGGCGTCAGGCTGGACAGGACAGACCCCAGCGGATTGGCCAGGCCCTTCGCCCCTGTCGTCAAGATCGCGGCGCACTTCGACGGTTCCACCACGCCCTGTTCTTCCATCTCGCGGGCGCGGTCCACGGCCGCCTGGGCCGCGTCCGCCTGGGCCTTGATTTTTTCCCACGCGGCCGGTTGACTTTTGAGCAGGACCACGCCTTCCTTGATGCGCATCGCCGCCAAGAGCAGCAGCTGCCGATGGACCTCCTGCTGCACGGGGCCGACTCGGTCGGCCGGCATGTTCGCCGCCGGGCCGTTTGTCCGCCAGTCGGGCCGTTCCAGAACGTCGTAGCATTTCAGGGCCTTTTCGCAAGCGGCGCGGACCTCTTCGCCGTGCTCCTCGCCGGCCGCGAACCAGGCCCGGTCCGAGTTTCGCAAGAATTCGTCCAGCCGCCCGAACTGGTCGCGCTGGGCTTCCAGGCGCTTCAAGGCGTCCGCTCGATCTGGCCGTTCCCCAAGCAGCGGCGCGGCCTTGCCCAGCGTGGCGGCGGCGTCGCCGTACCGGCCCTGCAATCGCTGATCCTCGGCGGCGGCCTCGAAATCGGCGACTTCCTTGTCGATCCGGGCCCGCTCGGCCGCGGCATGGTCGCGTTCCTCCGCAGCCATTTTCAGATACAGCCCGAGGGCGGCGCTTCCCGCGGCCAGCAGCAGCACAAGGGCCGCCAGCAACGCGGCCGCCGTCGGCCGTCGCTTCGCCCATTTCGTCAGCCGCCCCGGCAGGGAGATGGGCCGGGCGTGGATCGGCTTGCTTTCCAGGAACCGGCCGAGGTCGTCGGCCAGCTCGCCGGCGCCGGCGTAGCGCTGGCTCGGCTGCTTTTGCAGACATTTCAGACAGATGGTATCCAGATCACGCGGCGTCTTCGGCTGGAGCTGGCGAGGCGGCGCCGGTTCGCTTTCGATGACTTGCAAGACGGTGTCCACCGGCGCCGCCGCCTTGAAGGGCGGCCGGCCGGTGAGGCACTCGTAAAGGATCGCTCCCAGGGCGTACACGTCGCAAGCCGGCCCGACCGGCCGACCCTGCGCCTGTTCGGGGGCCATGTAGCTCGGCGTGCCCAGGACGGCCCCGCTGGGCGTCCGGCCGGCGTCGTCCAGCTTCTTGGCCAATCCGAAATCGGTGATTTTCGGCTCGCCGTCGGCGGTCAGCAGCACGTTGGCCGGCTTGAGATCGCGGTGAACGACATGCTGTTTGTGGGCCGCCGCGACGGCGCGGGCCAGTTTTTCGACCAGGGCGGCCGCTTCCGTCGGCGGCAGCGGCGTGCCGTTGAGTTTGCGATCAAGCCCGCCGCCGGCGCAGAATTCCAGGCTGAAAAAAGGTCGGCCCTGGCATTCGCCGATTTCGTGGATCTGAACGATATGAGGATGAGCGAGCCGGGCGACCGCTTCCGCCTCGATGCGGAATCGCTGCACTTCTTCATGGCCGGCGAAAGCGCCGCTGAGGATCATCTTGAGCGCGACGACTCGATCCAAACCGATTTGCCGCGCTTTGAAGACGACTCCCATGCCGCCGCGGCCCAACTCTTCCAGGATTTCGTAACCGGGGAACCCATCCAGGGCCAGCGGCGGCGACGGAGTGGGCGGCGGCACGACGGACGGCGTGTGGTCCGAAAGGCCGGCGTCCGTGCCCGCCTGGGTCACGGTTGGATGCTCGGTGTTCATGCGGCCCTCCCGCTCCGGCTGGCGGCGAAGAATGCACACTGGTTTATAGCGTCCTCTGGATTGAGTTGCAACTAAGCGGGAATGTGCGAAAAAGCGTGAGCGACGGCCGCGCCGCCGCCGCCCACGCTTTCTACGCCGTCAGGGAGCGCAAACAGAGCTTTATCCTATCGGCGCGCCGGCGCCGCCGTGAAGAGGACGTTGGATGCGACCAATTCCTGCCAGCCGTTGCCGCCGAGCGCCGGGTTGAACTCCCACAGCATCCCATTGGACAGCACGCCGAACACTTCGGCCTGGCCGGCGTCGTTCTGGTTGCCGCTGATTTCCGCGAAGTTGCCGGCGGACGCCATCGAGCC
>DATKHW010000054.1:0-13695 GCA_035546275.1 Gemmataceae bacterium | reverse complement strand
CCTGCCATCGTTGCGAGGCAGGTTGCCAACCTGCCCCACGAGCCTAGCGTCGGGAAAAGCCGGACTGTTCGGCGGCGGAGGCGGCAGCCTTGCCGGCGGTCGGCTTGACGTTTTGCAGCAGGAACAGCAACCGATGGGCCGCGCTTTTCATGCGCAGCTCAAACCGACCGACCCACGATTTGAGAAGGACGTGGGAGAACACTAGCGGGATGGCCGTGACCAGGCCCAGCGCGGTGGCGAAGAGCGCGAGGCCGATGGCGCCGGCCTGGCCGGCGACGCCGCCTCCGCCGCCGCTGTGGGCCGCTTCTTGAATGGCCGTGAAGGTCCCGATCATGCTGATGACGGTGCCGAGCAGGCCGACCATCGTTGCGATCTTGGCGATGGCCAGAATGGGCGGCAGAAGGAAATTGAGATCGGGCAGAATTTCCAACTCGATGGCGTTGGCCATGGCCCGCCTGACGGCGGCGAGGCCCTGCTTGTTCGCGTCCAGGCCGGCGACATAGAGCCGGCGCGGGATGACTTCGGTGCGGCCCTTGCAATAGCGGAGCGCCCCCTCGGGGCCGTCCTTTTCCAGCCGCTGCTGAAACGCCGGCAGGAACTCGTCCATGGAGACGCTGCCGTTGTAATTCAGCAGCAGCCGCCAGATGACCAGCGTCAGCCCGGCGAGCGACATCAGGAACATCGGGATGGCGAAGTACCAATCGTGGGTGACGAAGGTAAGGAAGGCGTTCATGCGAGGTTCCCGGATCGAATGATGAACGGATAGGGCCGGGGCGGACGCTGGACGAGTGCGCTCCCTTCTATCCGTTCTACAAGTCCCCGAACAGGACCGCCAGAGCGCCTTTCGCGGCGTAGCAACGTCTTGCCGTGCGTCGCCGGCCGCCTAAAATACGTCCTTCTTTCGTCCGTCGTCCGGCGCCTACCAGAAGGCGGGGCATGGGATCGAATAGGAGCGTGAGGCATGCCGAGTCAGCGTCGCGGAACGGGAAGGCGGAAAGTGGGTCGCAAGAAGCGGCGGATGCGTGCGCGCATTCGCCATCGCAAGTGAGCCGGGGGCCGGAACGAAGCTGCGCAATCCCTGGACTTGATCAATCGCCCAAGCCAGGTACATGGCGCCAATAATACACTTAATTCGGATAGATTTACTCCTCTCAGCGCTACTTGACGGCGCAGCGCCCCCGTGTACGATAGGAGGTAATCCTCAGCGCGTCGGCCCAGTTAGTGGACGCGGGCGGTCCAGGCGTGCCTGGGTCGGACGCCCCAGGGGCACGCTGGTTCATGCACTCCGATCCGCGCGTCGGGCGCCTTCTCACCCGCTGGCAACAACTTCGTAAGCAAGGCGGCGCTCCCTCCGTTCATGAACTCTGCGCCGATTGCCCTGAGCTGTACGACACCGTTAAACGTCATATCCGCAAGCTGCTCGCGCTCGAGCGTCAATCGACGGGTACATTGCAGGCCGATAATCCGCCGCCTACGGAAGAAGCAACGGAAGCCCCGACCCATTTCAAGGCGCCTCCGCCCCCGAGCCCTCCGGCCACCGACACCGATGCGACGGATTCCGTGGTCACGCTGCACCCGCCCGCCAGCCAGCCGCCGACCAAGCCGGCGCCGTCGCCCGTGGGCTCCGGAGCGCCCAACGTGATCCACGGTTACCGGTTGCTGCAACGGCTCGGCGGCGGCACATTCGGGGTGGTCTACAAAGCCTTGTCGTCCGGCGGCGTCGAGGCCGCCGTCAAGGTGATCCAATACTCTCTGGGCCATCCGCAGGCCCAGCGCGAACTGGAAGCGCTGGAACTCATCAAGGGCCTGCGCCACCCCTACTTGCTTGCCCTGCACGATTTCTGGATTGAGAACGACCGCCTCTATATGGCGATGGCGCTGGCAGACGGGACGCTCGCCGACCTGATCGTCGCCGCAGGGCCAAAGGGCATGGCGCCGGCGGATGTGCTGCCTCTGTTCGAGCAAACGGCCCAGGCGCTGGATTTCTTGCATCAGCATCACGTCCTGCACCGGGACATCAAGCCGGCCAACATCCTGACGCTCGCCGGCTTCGCCGCCGTGGCCGACCTGGGTCTGGCCAAGTTCAACCCGACTGACGTGGCCACAAGCCAGAACTTCGCCGGTACGGCCGCATACATGGCCCCCGAGACCTTTCAGAACCAATTCCGCCCCGCAACCGATCAATATGCCCTTGCCCTTTGCTATGCCGAGGCGCGGCTGGGCCGGCAACTCTGCGAAGGCTCCCATCTCATGGCCGCCATGCACTGGCAAATCATGGCCAAGCCGGAGCTGACCGGCTTGCTTCCGCATGAGGAGCAGGCCGTCCGACGCGCCTTGAGCAAAGAACCAGCGGAGCGCTTCCGATCCTGTCAGGAATTTGTGCGTGCGCTGCACGAGCCGAAGCCGGCGGCCCCGCGGCAGCGGATTTGGCTGCCGATGGCCTTGGCGCTGCTGCTGGTCCTGCCGGTTTTGGCGTTGATCCTTCTATGGAAGTGGAGCGCAACCCCGTCCCCGACGCCGTCCCTATCGGCCGGTTCCCGGCAGCCGCCGCCCCCCCCGCCGCCGACGCCGTGGCTGCCGGACGACTTCGTCAAGTCGGATGACGCCACCGTCCAGCCAGGCGATGGCGGCAAACAATGCTACAGCAGAATTGAAAAGCGTTTCGGGAACAACCAGGTCATCAGATTCGTGCTCATCCCGGAGGAACCGCGCGCGCAGGATCCGCGGCCGTTCTACATGATGGACAACAAAGTCACCAACGGCCAGTTCAAGGCCGCATGGGCCGACGCCCGATTTCAGAGTCGTTTGGCCAAGCTGAAGGAGCTTGCCCGCAAGTTTACCGACTTGCAGTGGGAGCAATGGCGC
Organism: Gemmataceae bacterium; assembly: GCA_035546275.1. GTDB lineage: Bacteria > Planctomycetota > Planctomycetia > Gemmatales > Gemmataceae > UBA4732. The sequence continues at coordinate 10,830 of DATKHW010000054.1, read as the reverse complement.
TTAGGCGGCGAGCGCAAAATCAATGGCGCGTTCGTAAACTTCGGCTCCGACGACGATATGCTGCCAGTGCTGCGGGTTAACGGACTGGAGGCGTATTGTTTCGCCCGCTGGGTAGATAATGAGTTGGGGGATTTGCCGACAGAGGACAACTGGGACCGAGCAGCGGGCAAGTACAAGAATGCCGCGAAGCAAATCTATCGCGGCCCGCCCGGTCAGGCGCCGGTCGGCGGCGACACGCCTGATGTGGCCATTATGCGCGAAAAGCAGGGACCGTTGGCGGTGAGTTTGGCGACGTGGGACATCAGCGTCTACGAGTGTCGCAACATGGCCGGCGATGGCGCTGAATGGACGGGCACTCTCTGGGATAGGAACAAGGCGGCGGCCACGCGATTCCTGCCGGAACAGGAATTAAGCATGGATAAGCAGCTGCGCTTGCGAGGCATGTCCTACACCATGTCCACGCCGGCAGTCTGGTCGGACGCCATATGGGACGCCGACGGCAGGTCCTTTGACAAGGACATGACTGGTATGGACGGCTTCGGCTTCCGGGTCGCCATCGCGCTGCCGCATTAAGCGAAGCTGAATGCCATGAGAATCCTGCTGACCAACGACGACGGCATCGACGCTCCCGGCCTCCACGTCCTGGAACAAGCGGCTCGCCAGGTCGGCGATGTAATCGTCGTGGCGCCCGCCGAAGCGCATTCCGGTTGCAGCCATCGCGTCACTACCAACGCTCTGATCCGCGTTCATGCGGCCGGTGCAAATCGCTTCGCTGTCGAGGGGACGCCGGCCGATTGCGTGCGAGTGGCGCTTTTCCGATTTGGGCCAGCGCCGATGTGGGTGCTGTCCGGCGTCAACGAGGGGGGCAATCTTGGCGCCGACGTGCATCACTCCGGCACCGTTGCGGCGGTGCGCGAGGCCGTGCTGCACGGCTGGGCTGGGGCCGCGTTTTCGCAATACAAGCGAAAAGGGATAGCTCTTGACTGGAATCTTGCGGCCACCTGTTTGCCGGCGCTGTTGCGCGACCTCGCGGCGCGCCCGGTAGAGGGTGGTGCGTACTGGAACGTCAATCTACCGCATCTTGAGCCAGGGGCCGCCACACCGGAATACGTTTATTGCCCTCTCGATCCCCATCCGCTGCCGCTGAGCTTCCGCATGGAGGACGGTCATTTGCACTACAACGGCGATTACCACGGACGGCGCCGGCTGGCGGGGGCGGATGTGGATGTGTGCTTCGGCGGACGGATCGCGGTAACGCGGTTGCGGCTTTATGGAGACGACGCGAACACGCAGCGCAAGCAAGTGCTTTGACGACAGCACTTGCTTGCGCTGCGTGCTGGTAAGCGTTTACGGCGCTCCCACCGCGGTGATATAGCACGGCGCGTTCTTTAGGTTCGGCAGAATCTCGTGCCCCGTCACGATCGACTTGCCGTCCGGCGTGAAGGCGCAGCAGAACGCGCACGGCGCCGGCAGCTTCTTCGACCACGTCGGCTTGCCGTCCGCCAGACTCCACACCGTCAGCCATCCGGAATATCCGCTGGTCGCCACCGATTTGCCGTCCGGCGAAATCGCCAAGCCGTACAGGTCGTCCTGCTTGTCCGGTGTTTGCTGAAGCGTCTTCGACTCCTTGCCGGCGTTGACGTCCCAGACGCGGAAGGTGCGGTCCTGGCCGACGGACAACAGCGTTCCGTCGGTCGTATAGGCCAGGGCGGTGACGCCGCCGGTCGGGCCTTTCAGTGTTTTCAGCTCCTTCTGCCCCATGACATCCCAGATCTTAATCGTCATGTCCGCACTGCCCGAGGCCAGGTATTTGCCGTCGGGGCTGAAGGCCACGGCGTAGACGGCGCCGGCGTGGGCGCCGAGGTTCTTCATTTCCTTGCCGTCGGCGGGATTCCACAAACGGACGGTCTTGTCGTCGCGGCCGCCGCCGCTGGCCACCAGCTTGCCGTCGGGATTCCAGGCGACGCAATCGACGATGTCGGTATGGCCCTTGATTTCACGCAAGAAGGAGCCGTCGGCCGCCTTCCACAGGCGGATCGTCTTGTCGGCGCTGGAGCTGGCGAGGCTCGAGCCGTCCTTGCTGTAGGCGACGCAGTAGACGGGGCCGGTGTGGCCGGTCAGCGTGCGGATTTCTTTCCACCCATTGGGATCCCAGATTTTGACGACGTTGTCGAAGCCAGCGGTGGCAAGCTGCTTGCCTTCCGGGCTAAATGCGAGGCCGTAAACCAGGGCCGTGTGGCCGTGCAGCTCGCCGGGAGCGGGGGCGGGAGGAGGATCGGCTGCGAGCACAGCGGCCAAGGGGACGAAAACGAGCAACGCGCAGTACTTCATGGAGGGACCTCGGCGGCGGTGTGGGATCGGGTTACACTTGGGTAGGCCCAGCGGGCGAGTTCGGCGCGAAGCCGCGCCGCAAAGTATTCTCCGTAATAGTGCGCGGCTGGACGAATTGCAACAAGTAATCTGGGCCGCCCGCCTTCGAGCCGATTCCGGACATTTTGAAGCCGCCGAAGGGTTGGCGATCCACCAGCGCGCCGGTGATCTTTCGGTTGATATACAGGTTGCCGACGCGGAAGCGCCGCTTCGCTTGTTCGATGTGTTCCGGGCTGCGCGAGTAGAGGCCGCCGGTCAAGGCGTACGCGGTGCTGTTGGCGATCTCCAGCGACTGCTCAAAACTCTCCGAGCGAAGCACCGTAAGCACAGGGCCGAAGATTTCTTCACTCGCCAATGGAGCGGATGGGGCGACGTCGGCGAAGATGCAAGGCGCGACGAAGCAGCCTTCCTGGGCCAGCGTCCCCAATTCGCCGGCGTAGACGAGCCGACCCTGGCTCTTGCCCTGCTCGATGGTGCGCAGGATGCGGGCCTGGGCCTGGTCGTCGATGACGGGGCCGATTGTACAACCGGGGTCCTCGGCGGGAGCGACCTTGAGGCTGCGCGTCGCCTCGACGATCCGTGTGAGAAGCGAGTCGTGCAAGCCAGACGGCACGATGACGCGGCTGCACGCCGAGCATTTCTGGCCGGCGTAGCCGAAGGCGCTGGCGACCACGCCGTGGACCGCCTCGTCCAGATCAGCATCGTCGTCGACGACGATCGCGTTCTTGCCGCCCATCTCGGCGATGACGCGCTTGACGTGGTCCTGCCCCGGCCGCGGCTCGGCTGCATCGCGGTTGATGTGCAGCCCAACGTTGCGCGAGCCAGTGAACGCGATCACGGCGACGGCCGGATGCTCCACGAGCGTGGGGCCGATCTCCTCGCCCACGCCGGGAAGAAAATTCACCACACCCGGCGGCAGACCGACCTCCTCAAACACTTCCATCAGCTTGGCGCCGACGACGCACGATTGCTCGGCCGGCTTCATGACGGCCGTGTTGCCGGTCACGAGGGCGGCGGCGGTCATGCCGCACAGGATGGCCATCGGGAAATTCCACGGGGCGACGACCACGGCGACGCCGCGCGGCTCGTAGAAGTAGACGTTTTCCTCGCCGGGCGCGTCGCGCCGCTGCGGCGCGGCCAATCGCAGCATTTCGCGGCCGTAAAAGTCGCAATAGTCGATGGATTCGGCCACGTCGGCGTCGGCCTCGCGCCACGGCTTTCCGCATTCATAAACCTGCCACGCGGCCAACTCGAAGCGGCGCCGACGCATCACGCGGGCCGCATCGAACAGGTACTGGGCGCGCTTGGCTGGGTCCGTGTCGCGCCACTTCGGGAACGCGGCGGCCGCCGCCTCGACGGCCCGCCGCGCCTGTTCCGTCGTGGCGGCGGCGCAGCGGCCAACGATCTGCTTGCAGTGCGACGGGTTAAACGAGTCGATGGTCTTTTGCGCCGATTCCTTGCATCCGGCGATGACCAGCGGGTAGGTGCGGTCGAACTGCCGGCCGACCTGTTCCAGCGCGGCGGTCATGACCTGGCGGGCGTCGCTGCGGCTGAAGTCGGTGAGCGGCTCAATCCGAAACGCCGTTTGTGCGGAAGAGAGGGAGGAGCCTGAATTGGTCGCCGCTGTGGGCGGCAATCCGATGGGAGGCAGCGTCAATTTCCTTTGGTCTTCGCGCATTCCGTTGATCGCTTTCTCAAGGGGATTCGCCAGCAGCCTGTCGATGGGGGTGTGTTCGGTGAAGCTGGCCCGCAGGAACGACTCATTGGCTGTATTCTCCAACAAGCGACGAACCAAATACGCCATGCCGGGTAGCAGCTCGCCATAGGGCGTGTAAACGCGAACGCGCCGGCCCAGGGCGACCAGCACGTCCTTGACCGGCTCCGCCATTCCGTAGAGCATCTGCAATTCGAGGCCGGTTGGCGGCACGTCGAGCAGGTCGGCCGTCGCTAGGGCGTGCGCCAGGCTGCGGATGTTGTGGCTGCCGAAAGCCGGCCGCAGCCAGCGGCGGTTATTCAGCAGGAAATTCGTTAGCCCCTCATAGCTGGCGTCGGTGATCGGCTTGTGCGACCATACCGGCGTCGGCCATCCGAATTGACCGCTCAAAATCGTTTCATAATCCCAGTAGGCGCCCTTGACCAGCCGCACCCAAACCGGCACGCCCCGATGCCGCGCCCATTTGCGGAGTCGCAGCAGGTCGGCGCGAGTGTCTCGCAGGTACGCCTGCACCGCCAGGCCGACGTCCGTCCAGTCGCGGAACTCCGGCTCTTCCAGGACGCGCCGGAAAATGTGATAAGTCAGATCCTTGACCGCATGCTGCTCCATGTCGATGTTGACGAACACCCGTCGTTCGCGCGCGGCGCGCAGGATCGGCCGCAGGCGTTCGCCGACCGCGCGCACCGCGCCGTCCGGGTCGATGGCGTCGAACTGGCTGTTAAGCGCCGACAGCTTCACCGACACGTTGACGCGCGGCAATGGGCCGCGGTCGTCGCGGTCGATAAGGACGTTGGCCGGCCAGGCGTCGACCTCGCGGCTGAGCCCGTGGATCAGTTCGAGATATTGGTCGCGCGATTCGTCCGCTTCTTTTTCGGTGATTGTCGCCTCGCCGAGCAGATCGACCGTAAACGCCAGCGATCGCCGACGCAGCCGGCGGATGGCCGACGCAGCCTCTTGCACGTTCGAGCCGGCGATGAATTTGCGGGCCAGCCGGCGGGCCGAAACGCGGGCGGCGCCGGCCAGCAGACGGCCGAGCAAGCCGCGGCTGGGAAGCAGCCGCAACGCCAGACGAATCCAACCTGGAACATGATGGCCGGCAGCGGCGAAGTATTCGCGGAGATGGCGGGTCACGTCGGACGGCGAATGCAGCTGCGGCAGCACATCGACGAAGCGGAACAGCTGGAGCTTGACCGCTTCATCGCCCATGCTCATGTCCATGAGCCGGTCGTCCCACCACGCCGGGCTGAACGGCAGCGGCCCTGTCCCTTCCAACCGCGCGAAGATTTCCTTGCCGTAGCGGCGGGTCAGCTCTTCGCGCTCTGCGGTTTTCGACATCCCAGCCGACCTCCTCGGCGCGAGCCGCACAGATTACCCATCCCTGCTCGGTTTCCCCCGCCGCACGCCCTCTTTTTTTATCGTACCTGCTTCCTGCCCGTTCGGCCCGTGCGCTTATTCATCTCCCTCCGCCGTTGGTTCCCTCGCCGCAGCGGGTATGCTTGCAGTGGCGCGGGCCGATGGGGTTGCCGCCGCATTCGCTCCGGGAGATCGCCAGCATGACAAGGCGCATCGCATGGTGTGTAGCGTATCTAACGATTGTCACTGCGACCGCCCGTGCCGATGCGCCAAAGCCGGCGGATTCGGCAAATCCGGTCGTTGAGGAAACCTGGGAAAGCGTCCAGATCGACGGCGCCCGCGTCGGCGCCGTTCATACCATCGTTCAGACTGTGGACGCCGACAGCGCCAAGCGGCTGCGCACCACGATCGCGCTGGACCTCACATTCAAGCGGCACAATGCCACGGTGCAATTGCGCATGGAGCGCGGCGACGAGGAGACAGCGGACGGCGTCGTAACCGCCGTGTTCATGCGGCAATACCAGGGGCAGGAAAGGAAGCTCGACTTAACAGGAACGATTGAGGACGGCCGGATGCACGTCCTGATCGACGCCGGCCGCATCGACCGCCGGCTGCGCTGGGGCGACGACATCGTGGGCGTTTATCGGCTTGAACACATGTTTCAGGAGCGCAAGCCAAAGCCCGGCGATCATTTCACCATTCCGACTTACCAGCCGACGCTTAATGCCGTCGTGCCGACCCAGATGCTCGTCAAGGACGTCGAAGAGGTCGCCGCCGCGGGCGGCCCTATATCACTGCTGCGCGTTGAGATGCGGCCCGACAAGATCGAGGGGTCGGGCGTCAGCGTGCAGTTGCCCCCGGAAATCTGGTGGCTGGACGGCGATTTCATTCCAGTGCGCCGGCAAATGGAGCTGGAGGGTTTGGGATCTCTCCTGCTGACGCGCACCACGCACGATGCGGCGACCACGGCCGGCGCCGGCCAGCTTCCCGATCTCAACCAGCGCAATCTCATTCCACTCAATCGTACCATTCCCCGTCCGCATACGATTCGCTCGGCCGTCTATCGCATCGCAATGCGCGACGACCCGCAACCGGAAACGGCTTTTGCCGACGACGGCCATCAGGATGTCGTCGCGGTGCGCGCCGGCGTCGTCGATTTGCACGTTCACCCGGTGCTGCCAGGCGGAGCGAAGGACGCCAGCCCCGCGCCGGCTGAATTCCTAGAGTCGTCGCGCTTCATCGACTGCGACGATCCGCACATTAAAGAGCTGGCGGCCAAAGCGGTCGGCGTGGAGAAGAACGCGTGGAAGAAAGCGCTGCTCATCGAGCGCTGGGTCAACCAGAACATGCGGCCCGACGACGCGGCGCCGTTTGGCCCGGCTAGCCAGGCGGCCCACAACCTGCGCGGCGATTGCCGTCTTTCGGCCTTGCTGACCGCCGGCCTGTGCAGGGCGGAAGGCGTGCCCTCGCGAACGGCCATCGGTCTGCTCTATGTCGAGAAAGGCGGAAAGCCGTATCTGGGGTTTCATATGTGGACGGAAGTTTTCATCGACGGTCAATGGCTGGGGCTGGACGGCATGCTGGGCCAGGGAGGCGTCGCTGCGGACCATGTGAAGGTGGCGCATCACAGCTGGCACGGCGTCGAATCGCTGACGCCGCTGTTGCCGGTCCGTCGCGTCCTTGGAAAAACCACCGTCGAGGTCGTGAGCTTTGATTCAGGCGACTGAATCCGGCGGGGACGCGGCGTTACGAAAGTCGGGCGCATTTGGATAGCTTGCGGAGATTCGACCGTCTATAATAGGCCTGAATTGTCTGGTCCGCTGCGTGGACGGCGCCAGCGAACCGGAAGGCGAAATCCAGTCGCGAGGTCATCCCGGTTGCCGGCTTTCATCGGGCGAGGATGCACAGCAACGAGTTCCCCTATCGTGCGAACACCGCTTTCCGACGCGAACCGACGGCCGCCCCGGCCGTGCGGCCCGTCCGATCCCTCATGCCGCGGTCGGCTTGCTGAGTCGCTTCCGGGGCGAGAAGGCAGCGGAACAGAAGAAATAAGTAGGCGCAGTCAGCGCGAGAACGCATCATAAGAGTGGGGATCGAGGCGAGATAGGCCCGGCCGGCGGAGAGGCCTAGAAGTGTGCAGCGGCCGCGACGCGGCTGACACGGCCGTGGCACAAGCGGCCCGGGAGGTCTGGATGGCGCGCTTTCCCTGTAAGACGGATCGTGAGCCGCCCCAGCGGACGGCCGACGAGGAAGCCCGATGACGCAACGGGAACGGCACACCCCCGAAGCCGGCGCTGCCGCGCAGCAGGCCGGCTGCACCTGGGACGAGCTGTTTCCGTCCCTCGCGCCGGCGCGCCAACAGGAGCTTCTCGCACTGGCCGGACGAGAAGGCATTCTCTACGCCGCTCAGCTGTCGATTCCCAACGGTCCTCAGCCAGGGGCCGGAGCCGCCGCCCCAGGCCGACGAACGCTGCTGCCCGCTCTTCTCAATGGGCAGCTTCACGATTTGCCTCCCCTCCAACCCCGCCCGGTAGAATGCTGCGACGCCGCCCTTGACGCCGCCCAGCGCGACGCCGTGGCCCGCGCCTTGCAAACGCCCGATCTCTGCTTGATCCAGGGACGGCCTGGCTCTGGAAAATCGCGAACCGCCGCCGAGATCGTCGCGCAGGCCGCGGCCAACGGCGAACGTGTTCTCCTGCTGGCGCCAAGCGCGGCCGCCGTGGATTGCGTGCTGGAGAGCCTGGACGGGCGCGACGGCGTCTTCCTTGCACGCTGTCTATCCCATGGCGAGGCGCCGGAATCCTTGCCGCCCGGCCTGCGGCGACTTGTATTCGAGGAGCGTCTGCGGGCCTTCCGGGACGAGGCGCTTCCCGCCGCGAAGGAAGCGGCGCAAACGGCGGCTCGGCGCTGCACAGATCGCCGTCAGGATGAGAGCGCCTGGACGCTGCTTGCGCATCTAGCCCAAGCGCGCGACGCCGCAGTGGAGGAAAGCCAACGCCTGGTCGACAGCCTGGCCCGCATTGCTGCGGAAGTGGAGGCCGAGACCGCCGCCGAAGGGTCGTCGTCGCTGCAACAGGAGGCAGCGAACCTCCGCAACGCGGCCGAGGGGGCGCAGGCTCGAATCGACGCCCGGCTATCGGAGTTGCGCGAAGAGACAGAAAAAGTCCGCGGCGAGCAGCGGGCGGCCGCGGAGGAGGAGGCGCGGCTGCGGCCCTTGGCGGATGCGCTTCGTTGCGGCAGATGGTGGAGTACAGCCTGGTGGCGCGCACGACGTGAAGGCGATCTCCTGCACCGCCTGGAGGACCTAGCCAATCACACTAGGCAGTTGACCGCGAGGGCGGAGCGGCTGCTCCAGGAATCGGAAGAGCAAACCGCCGAGCGAAGCCGAACGGAGGAGCGCTGCCGCGACGCAATGGTGAAATTGCGACGCGGCGAGGTAGATCGTCGCCGGGCTCACCGCGAGCAACGAATCGCAGCCCTGGCGACCGAAGCAGCGGCGCTGGATGAGCAAGGGCGGACCATGTTCCGCGGCCTAAGTGCTTGTGAACCGCGGCCGCACGAACTGACCGGCCCCGCCGTGGCACAGGCCCGCGAAACCTGGCGGCAACTGCTCGAGCAGGACGAGCGACAAGCGGCGGCGGCGGCGCGCTGGGCGGAAGCCGTCGAAGCGACGATGGACGCGCTGCCCGAAAAGCTGGCTGAAAGCGTCAACGTCGTGGGTGCCATCCTATCCGCTGTGCCGGGCGACCCCCGCTTCGGGGATCACGTAACCCCACGCGTACTGTTCGACTTGCTGGTCTTGGAGGAATCACACCTGGTCACCGAATCGGATTTCCTGGCGGCCGCCCGTCGTGCTCGCCGGTGGGTCCTGATCGGCGAGCCTATCGACGACGATTGGCCGGCTGTCGCCCGAAGCGGCGAACGGCGGGGCTTGCCCCCGTCGGCCCGACCGCCGCGGCCCAGCACATTGCGGCCGGGATTCTTCCAGCGATTATGGCGGTTGCTGCACGCGGATCCGACTCGCCTGCCTTATGCCTGGTTCCACCGAGAATCTCGGCTCGTCTGCCGTCTGACAGCCGACGCATCGGGAGAAGAGCGATGGATAACATCCGAGTATCTTGCGGATCGACCGGAGATCGAGCTGCGCATCGCCGCGCCGCCGCGCGAGGCGCCGCGTCTGCTGGAAGTAGTGTTCCCCGCCGGAACCGCGATTCAAGATGCCAAGCGCTTCATTTTCCACGAATTGGGCGAACTGCCCGTGCAGGCTCGCGGCAGTGGTTTCCGCTGGCAGGAGGACGCCGGACGCCTAGCCCTCGACGTGTCAGACGGGGCGGCGCCCCATGCGCTGGCAGTGGATTTGTCCGAAGGCATATGTGAGCGCGTTGGCGACGCAGCACCGATCGGCGACGGCGGCGCCGCCTGGCAGACTTGTTGCCTGGAATTCGATCGCGCCGCCGGCTGGACGCGCGAGCGCGCCGAGCGATGGGTCGAGGAGCACCTTCCGACGCGCTGCTTGGGCCGGACGGTCCTGCTGAACACGGCGCACCGCTATCGGCCGGCCTTGGCCCGCTTTTTGTCCGGCCTGTTGTACGACGGGGCGGCGCCGCCGCGCCAGCTCGACGACTGCCTTGCCGTGGAATTCATTCCCATCCCGTCGTTGGACGAGGATGGGGGGCGCAGCCGCTCGGCTGTCACTACGCATTGCCCTCGGACCGGAGAAGGCGATGCGGGCGGCGCGCGGCGCGGCGGCACGGCCACAGTCGCTCCACGGTTGCGTGCGTCTCGCACCGGCGGCGCCGGCCTGGAAGTCGATCTGGCCGACCCGCGGCGTCATGATCCTTTGCCGCCGGAAATGCGAACCGCGTTGCCGCGCCACGGACTGGTCAATTTGTTTGAAGCCCGGGCCGTGGTCCGCAAACTTGAAACCCTGGCGGCCGATCCAGCTTTCCGCGCGGCCGCGGCGACGTGGGCTGGCCAGGTCAGCGCACCTCTTGGCTCGGGCATCGGTTGCGCTTCCGCATCCTGTAAGACCTCGCCGATCCCATGCGTCGGCCGCCGGCCGGCCCTGGCGGTAATGGCCCTGTACCCTGCGCAGGCCGAGCTGATTCGCTTGCTGGCCTCGCAGTCAGCGGCCCTGGCCGCGGCGCCGGCGACCGTGGAGATCGGCACACCCGACGCCTTCCACCAGCGCGAATGCTTTACCGCTCTGGTAAGTCTGACAAGAAGCCACACGCACCGCGCCGTTCCATTCGGCGCCGATCCGGCGCTGCTGGCGACGGCCCTGACGCGGGCCGCCAGCCGCGTGCTGTTGTTCGGCGATCCCGGTACATTGGCCCGGCGCTGCCAGTGGAGCGGCGCCGTGGAGCACCTGGATGAGTCGGCCGGCGAACGCG
>DATKHW010000053.1:0-12884 GCA_035546275.1 Gemmataceae bacterium | reverse complement strand
TCGGCGCCGGCAAGGCCTACGAGGTCCTCAATGATCTCGGCAAAGCCCAGGCGAAGTATCAGCAGCTCGTCCAGGAATATCCGAACACCGTCCTGGGTCAGGCGGCCGACGCCCGGCTCAAGGTTTTGAACGACCCCAGCGCCAAATCCCAGATGGACGCCGTTACCGCGGCGATCATCCCGGCCAAGTGAGAGCCGGCGCCGCCTACTCTGACATGGACACCCTCCCCGCCCAGGACGCCGCCGAGAGCCGTGTCGTCGAGCTGACGGCCAACTGTCGTTTCGACGGCACGCGCTTGGATCAGTACCTCGCCGGGTCGTTCTCCGACCTGAGCAGGTCCGTGGTGCGCCGAGTCATCGACGCCGGCGGCGTGTCGGTCAACGGCAAGCCGGCCAAGGCGAGTTACCGCGTCCGCCACGGCGACCACATCCGCGTCGTCCCGCCGCCGCCCACGCACCCCGAACCGGTCCCGGAAGATATACCCTTAGAGATCCTTTACGAGGATGAATGCCTGGCGGTCGTGAACAAGCCGGCCGACATGGTGGTGCATCCGGCCAAGGGGCACTGGTCCGGCACGCTGGTCAACGCCTTGCGGTTTCATTTCGGCCAGCTGAGCAACCTGAGCGGCGACTACCGGCCCGGCGTGGTCCACCGCCTCGACCGCGACACCAGCGGCGTCATCCTCATCGCCAAGCAGGACACGGCCCACCGCGACCTGAGCATGCAATTCGAGACCCGGAAAATCTTCAAAGAGTACATGGCGCTGACGGCCGGCGTGCTGGACCGCGACAGCGACTACATCGAGGGTCGGATCGGCCATCACCCCAACGACCGCATCAAGATGACCATCGCCGACGAGGAAGACGAGGACGCGCGCGACGCGTGCAGCTATTATGAGGTGATCGAACGGTTCCGCGGCTTCACGTTTTGCCGCATTCAGCCGCGGACGGGCCGGACGCACCAGATCCGCGTCCACCTGGCCAGCGTCGGCTGCCCCGTCCTGGCGGACAAGATTTACAGCGGCCGGGATCGCTTGCGGCTGTCCGATCTGGCGCCGCTGGCTGAGGGAGCGAAGGACGAGGAGTTGCTGACGCGACAGGCGCTGCACGCCCACCGGCTGCGGTTCCGGCATCCGCACAAGGGCAATCTGCTGGAGATCGAGGCACCGTTGCCGGACGAGTTTCGCCGCACGCTGGCTGCGCTGCGGAAGAATCGTCCGCTCTTGTGACGGACGGGACACAGCGGGAGCGTTCTCGATAAACGCTGGCGATCATCCAATCCGTCGGGCGGCACGGCACAATACAATGATCCGGCCGCCTGCGGCCGGCGGCGCATAGGTCGAGAGGGTCGGACGATGGCAGCGCCGGACAGGTCGGCGAACCGAACCGTCGGGGACACCTGGCTGCGGGTGGACGCGCTGGTCCAGCGCTTTGAGGAAGCCTGGCAGTCCGGCCAACGTCCGGCCCTGGACGACTATTTGCCGGTCGAGACCCCCGACCGCCTTCCGGTGCTGATCGAGTTGGCTCACGTCGACCTGGAGCGGCGGCTGAAGGGCGGGGAGGAAGCTCGCGCCGAGGAGTATTTGCTGCGCTATCCGGAACTGGCCGCCGACCCGTCCGTCGCCCGGGAACTGCGGGAGGCGGAGGGCGCCCTGCGGCGGCGCGAAGCGGCGCCGACCGCGACTCACATTGTCCGCGACCCTGGCCCGGCGAGCGAGGGCGGAAGCCAGAACAATGACACGCCGGGGCCAGCTCGGCTGCGCTGCCCGCACTGCCAGAACCCCGTGCAGCTGGCGGACGCGGCCGCTCATGAGGTGCTCTGCCCCGGCTGCGGCCAGCCGTTCCGCGTCCGCGACGCACGACACACCACAAGTACGGTTCCAATGCGGCCGCTGGGCAAGTTCCAGCTGCTGGAGCGCGTGGGCGCGGGCGCCTTCGGGGCGGTATGGAAAGCCCGCGACACGATGCTCGACCGGGTCGTGGCCCTCAAAATACCGCACACTGGTCTGGTGACCGCCCAGCAGGACCTGGAGCGTTTTCTGCGCGAGGCCCGCGCGGCGGCGCAGTTGCGCCATCCGGGTATCGTGTCCGTTCATGAGGTGGCGACGCTGGACGGACTGCCCGTCATCGCGGCCGAGTTTGTCACCGGCGTCACGCTCAAGGACTTAATGGAAGCACGCCGGCTGACCTGGCGAGAGGCCGCCGTACTGATCGCCGAGTTGGCCGAAGCGGTCCATTACGCCCACACCATGGGGGTAGTCCACCGCGACCTCAAGCCGACCAACATTATGGTCGGCTATGGCGCCGGCGCGCCCGAGGACGGCGCAAAATCGGGGGGAGGGACTCCCATCGGCCGGCCGCGGATTATGGATTTCGGACTGGCCCGCCGCACAGAGTCAGATGCGACGCTTACCGCCGAGGGGCATGTGCTGGGGACGCCGGCTTACATGAGCCCGGAACAGGCGGCGGGCAAGGGACACGAGGCCGACGCCCGGAGCGACGTCTACAGCCTCGGGGTGATCCTCTACGAACTGCTGACCGGTCAGTTGCCGTTCCGCGGCTCGAAGATGATGATCCTGGCGCAGGTGCTCAACGACGAGCCGCGGCCGCCGCGGCGACTGAACCGCAAGCTCCCCGTGGACCTGGATACGATTTGCCTGAAGGCATTGTCCAAGAACCCGGCGCGCCGCTACGCCACGGGTCGGGCGCTGGCCGACGACCTGCACCGATTTCTGGAAGGGCGGACGATTCGCGCCCGGCCTGCGGGGACGCTGGAACAGGTAGTAAAGTGGGCGCGGCGGCGACCCGCGGCGGCGGCGCTGGCCGCGACGCTGGTTCTGGCCGGCGCCGCCCTCCTGGGACTCGGAGTGTGGTTTACCGAGCGTCTTCGCGCGGAGCGCGACCGAGCTGAGAGGGCCGGCGCCGAAGCCGCGGCCCTGGCTCGGTCGGAACAGGAGGCGCACGCCCAAGCCGTGCAGCAGACCCGCCGCGCCGAGGAGCTGCTGGCGGACATGCACGCGGCTTCGGGGCTGGTCGCCTCGGAGCGCGGCGACCCGGCCCAGGCCGCACTCTGGTTCGCTTCCGCGGTGGGTCTCGCCCCCCAGGACGACCAGCGCGCCAGGGCGAACCGGATGCGCTTCCGGCTCTGGTCGCGCGCCCTAGCCCAGCCCAGCCGGGCCGTGGTTCAGCCCGTCAAGGACGCAGACCCCGCCTGGGACGGGTCGTGGAAAAGCACCGTCGGCCGGATGCTGCCGCACCCGGACGGCGTTCATCTCCTGGCCTGGTCCGCGGGGCCGCGCCGCTGGACCCTGTGGGATATGGCCGACGAGAAGGAGGTTCCGCTGCCCCAGGCGGACGAAGACGTTACAGCCGCCTGCTGGAACGCCGCCGGCGACCGGCTCGCGGTAGGCACGCAGAAGGGTAGTTGCCTAGTGGTGAGCTGGCCCGAGCAAAAGGTGGAGCAAGAGCTGCCGCCGGGCGGCCCGGTGCAGGAGCTGAGTTTCAGCAAGGACGGCCGCTGGCTGGCCCTGGCGCGGGGCGACGAGGTGCGCGTCTGGGACGTCGGCCGCGGCTCGTTCCTCGGCGAGGCGCTCACTCTGCCCAACCGCGTCCTCTGGGTGGTCTTTGAAGGGCGGGGGACGCGGCTAGCCGTCGCCAGCGCCGATCACGCCGTGCGGGTTTACCGGCTGCCGGGCCGCGGCGAGAAAGTCGAACAAGGCGGCCCGGCGCCCGTCGCGGGTCCACTGACGAACTGGCCGACGTCCTACCACGTTGACAGCCATCTGCCGCCGGTGTGGGTGGACGACGGCCGCGGCCTGTTGACCTGCGTTTCCAAGGAGGAGGTCGGCTGGTGGGACCCCGACACGGGCAAGCTGGTGCGGCGGCTGCGGCCTGAACTCTGGAATGTGGACACGATCGTCCTCAGCCCGGACGGGCAGCACCTGGCGGTCACCGGCTGGTTCGGCTGCCAAATGTTCGAGGCTCATTCCGGAATCCCGGTCGGCCCCAAGCTTACGCATACAAACCGCACGCCCTGCGCCGCCTTTTCGTCGGACAGCCGGTGGCTCCTTACCGGCGCGACGGACCAAACCGTTAAGCTGTGGTCGGTCCCGAATGGGGAGCAGCACGGAGCGACTCTGCAGGTCAGCAGGGAGCCTTTCTCCCTTGCCTTCCTGGGCAACGGGCCGACGGCGGGCCAGCTGGATGGGCTGATCCGCGTATGGCAGCTGGGCCGACCCACGTTGCCGTTCCGCGATTTCCCCACGCCGCCGGAAAAGTACGCCGACCTGACGACCCTTGTGGACGACGAGGGGCGTCGCCTTCTTGCGCCGGCGGCCGGCGACGGAGTTCAGGTGATCGACTTGGAGTCCGGCTCGCCGGTTGGGAAGCCCCTGGAAAAGGCCGGCCCGCTCCTTCAGGGCACATTCGTCCCGCGCCGCTCCCAGGTGGTGATTCAGAACCGCGAGACGGTCGGGGCGTGGGACTGGCAAACGGGCCAACCCTTGTGGGGGCCGGTGAACCTCCCCTCCAAAGGCTATTCGGTCGCCGCCAGCCCCGACGGCCGACTCGTCGTGTCCATGTGCGCCGACCGCGGCTTGCTGCTGGACGCCGCCACGGGCAAGACCATCGCCGAATTCATCCACGAGGGGAAGCCGGACCTGGTCAACTGTTTTCCGATGGCTCGCTTCAGCCCGGACGGGTCGTGCTTCGCCACCTTCCACGCCTGGCTCGGCGTGACCGTGTGGGACTCCGCCACGGCCCGGCCGCGGTTCCCCCCGCTGTCCGTCCCGCAACACACGGGAGCCATCGCCTTTTCGGCGGACAGCCGCTATCTGGCCACAGGCTCTGAAGACAGCGCAGCCCGCGTGTTCGACCTGGCGACCGGCCGGCAACTGGCGAAGCTCGACCAGCCCCACTGGGTTTTCGATGTCGCCTTCAGCTCCGACGGCCGGCTGCTCTTGACCACCGGCCGGGACGGCGCGGCCCGGCTGTGGGAATGGGGGACCGGCAAGCTGGTTTGCCCGCCGATGTCCCAGGAGCTGGAAATGAGCAACGGATGCTTTCTGTCCCCCACTCCGTGGCTGCTCACCGAGACGGCGAACGCCGTGCAGGCGTGGGACTCGGCGCTCGGGAAGCGGGCATCGCCTCCGTTGGCCAAGGATGCGGGCGTCGGCCTGCGCCTCGTTCTGGGCGGCCGTCAAGCGGCGGCGTTCGGCGAGCGGGGGCAGGTCCGTGTGTTCGACCTGTCGCCGCTGATCGACGACGACCCCAAGCCGCTCTCCGCCGAACAGGCGCGGCGACTGGCCGAGATTCAGTCCATGTATACGGTCCACGAAGGGGGCGGCCTGGTCCGGCTGACCACGGCCGACTGGCTGGAGCGTTGGCGTGCGCTCCATGCGGAGCGGCCGGACCTGGCGGCGGGGCCGGACAAGCGTCCGCTGGAGGATTGGCTCGGCACGGAGCCGCCCGAACCGCTCCGCAGCCAATTCGCCCGCGCCTTGCAATTCGAGGCAGCGGGCCGCTACATCGAGGCGGCACCGCTTTTCCGCAACGCGCTGGACGGCTACCGCCGTCAGCTCGGCCCCGCCCACCCCGACACGCTGGCCTGCATGGACGAACTTGGCATGGTCTACCGCCTGGCCGGCCAATACGAGGAGGCCGAACCGCTGCTCCGCCTGGTGCTGGACGCCCGCCGCCGCGAACCCGGTCCCGACGACCCGCTGACGCTCCGCAGCATGAACCGGCTGGGCGTGCTGTACTGGCAGGAAAGGAAGCTCGACCAGTCCGTTCCGCTGTTCGAGGAACTGCTGGCGCGGCAGACGCGGAATCTCGGCGCGGATGATCCAGAGACGGTCCTGTCGCTGGCCAACCTGGGCGTCAACTATCGCGACGCCGGCCGGCCGACCGACGCCGTTCGTTGCCTCGAGCAGGCGCTGGCGGCCGTCCGCAAGTCCCCGGACCATCCGCCCGCCGACCCGGCCTGGATCGATCGCGCGTTGGCCGACGCCTACCAGCAGGCGAAGCAATTCGACAAGGCGGAGGGCTTATACCGCGAACTGCTGGAGCAGGCGCGTCAAACGGCCGGCGCCGACGCCGCCCTTACGACGGAGGCGCAGGCCGAACTCGCCTCGAACCTGCTCGACCAGAACAAGTACGCCGAGGCGGAGAAGATGCTGCACGACTGCCTTGCCGTGCGCCAGCTGAAGCAGCCCAATTCCTGGTCCACGTTCAACGCCCAGTCCATGCTCGGCGAGGCGCTGCTGGGGCAGAAACAATACGCCGAGGCCGAACCTCTGCTGCGGGCAGGATATGAAGGTATGAAGCAACGCCAGGCTCAGATCCCGCCGATCGTGGCGCAGGCCCGCATGAGTGCGGCCGCGCGGCGGCTGGTGCGCCTCTATGAGGCCTGGGGCAAAGAGGACGAGGCGGCTCGCTGGCGCAAGGAACTGGGCGAAGCTGGGGAGAAGGCGCGACCGCCGAATCCGCCAAAGGACTGAGCCGTGCCGCGGCTCTTGGGCGCGCAGGCGGCGGAGGCCGGAAACCCAAGAAACACAAGGGGCTTCGGCCTCCAGTGCAAGGGTGGGTGAGGGGACTCGAACCCCCGACATTCAGAGCCACAGTCTGACGCTCTAACCAACTGAGCTACACCCACCATACGTGTGTTATGATAACTCGCCGCCCCAATTAGGCAAGGCGGTCCTGCGACCACGACGAGTCTGTGCTGCTCATTGCTAAGGCAGCGTGCGCGTGCGCTTGAATTTCCTTCCCAAAAAGCGCACCATGTCCGCCTGGCCTTCTATATCGAGTGAGAATGTGGCCAATTCCCCCGCCAGCGGACTCGCCCCTGGAACGTCTGCTTCATCGACCTGAAATGTGTCATAATGAAAATGCCGCAACGGCTTATCAAAACTGCTCCAGTGCAGCCGCAATGATCCGCCGTCCAGCCTGACCTGCACGGCGCCGTAGGCGGGATCCTCATACGTCCCGCGGTACGCATCCAAATCGTGCGACGGTTTAGTGCCCGGCTTGCGCGACGCCTCGCGCTTCGCCGCCTTGGCCTTTCGCTGCTCGGCCGCTTCCTTCAGCCGTTTCGCGAAGAAGCCGTTCCAGTCTTTCTTCGGCAGACCCAGCGCCGCGTCCAGCAGCGAATAGCCGACTGCATCGACAATCTGCGCATCCTCCAGGTTCACCAGCACGGCCACGCCGATTTTGTCCTTCGGCGCCAGCAGGATGTGAGCGCGAAAGCCGTCCACCGCGCCGCCATGGTCCCACAACGGCCTACCCCGATAATCGGAGATGCGCCAGCCGAGGCCGTAGCTCATCTGCGTCGTCTCGGTCATCGCAGCCAGGTCGTGATCCAGCGGCATGACGATCTGTGGCGTGTGCGTCTCGGCCAGGGCCGACGCCGAGACGAGCCGCTTGCCGTCGAGGACGCCGCCGGCCAGGTGGAATCGTATCCAGCGACTGAGATCGCGAACGCCCATTTTCAGCGAGCCGGAGCCGCGGACCTGGTCGTCGTCGTTATACCAAGAAATTACATCGATTTTGTCTTCGGCATTGCGGCGATGGGGGCTGGCATGGTCGGCCGACTTGAGGACCTCCGAGCGTGTGAACACGGCGCCAGTCATGCCGAGCGGATCGAGAAGGCGCTTCTGCAGGTCGTCGCGCCAGGAGCCTTTCGACGCCGATCCCACGGCCAGGCCGGCGGCGATGTAGCCGAGGTTGTTGTACTCGTACGCGGCGCGGAACGAATGGCTCGGCCCCAGGTAGGCCATGCGGCGGACGCTCTCCTCCAGGCTCCACGGGGCGTAACGCCACAGCAGGTCATTCGCCGCCAGGCCGGTGCGGTGACAGAGCAAGTCGCGCAGCGTCACGTCGCGGTCGGCCAAGGGATCGGCCAGGCGGAAGCTGGGGAGATGCTTGCGAACCGGGTCGTCCCAATCCATCTGGCCGTCGTCGATGAGCTGGGCGACGGCCGTCGCCGTGAACGCTTTGGTGAGCGAACCGATGGCGAAACGAGTGTCCGGCGTCACCGGATCGTTCTTGCTCTGTTCGCGGATCCCGGCCCCTTTCAGATAAATCACCTCGTCGTCGCGGACCACGACGGCGGCGACGCCCGGCGTCCGCCATGTGTGGAGAGCGTCGTCGAGAATGGCGTCGAAGGCCGCCGCGTCCGTGTCCGCTTTCGCCAGCGACGCCGCCAGCAGCAAAACGGCCGCCCAGACGCCAGGATGCTTTCGCATTGTCATTTCCGCCGCCTCCATGACAAAAGGGCCGGCCGGCTCGCGTTCGCGCCCTTGTCAAGTCCTGGTATAATAGCATCATGAAAAGGCATTCAGAACAATCCACCGACAGCCCGCGCGTCACCTTTTGGGGGGCCGCGCAATCGGTGACCGGATCGATGCATCTTGTGGAGGCGGCCGGACGGCGCATCTTGCTCGATTGCGGCCTCGTTCGCGGACGACGCGACGAGGCCCGCCGGCGAGACGCCCGCTTTCCCTTCCCCCCCTCCGAAATCGACGCCGTCGTCCTCAGCCATGCGCACATCGACCATTGCGGCAACCTGCCCAACCTGGTCCGCCAGGGCTTTTGCGGCCCCATCTACTGCACGCCGGCCACGCGCGATCTCACCGCCGTCATGCTCGGCGATTCCGCTCGCATCCAGGAAGAGGACGCCGTCGTCGCCGGCGTCGTGCATGGCGCCGCGGCCGACCCACCGCTGTACATACGGTCGGACGCCCATCGCGTGGTTGCGCAGTGCACCGCCGTGCCGTATGAGACGCCGCACGAAATTACGCCGGACGTCCGGCTGCGCTTCCTCGACGCCGGCCACATTCTCGGCTCGGCGATGGCCGAGCTGACCATCGCCCGGCAAACGCGCCTCAGCCGCATCACCTTCACCGGCGACCTCGGCCGGCGCGGCTTGCCGTTCCTGCGCGAGCCGTCCATCGTGCCGTCCGCCGACCTGCTCATCTGCGAAAGCACCTACGGCGGCCGCGTCCACGAGGGTCTGGACCGCCTGGCGCCCCGCATGGGCGACGTGGTCCGCCGCACCCTGGCCCGCGGCGGCAAGGTGCTGATCCCCGCCTTCAGCCTGGGCCGCACGCAGATCGTCGTCCACTACCTCCGCCGCTGGATGCGCGACGGCGTTCTGCCGCAGGCCCCGCTGTACGTGGACAGCCCGACGGCCGCCGACATTGCGGAGGTTTACGACCGCTATGAAGATCATTTCGCGGCCGACGCCGGAGGGGGCCTGCCGCCGGTGACCTACGTGCGGACGGCCGAGGACAGCAAGGACTTGTGCCTCAACCCGGAGCCGTACATCGTCGTGGCGTCCGGCGGCATGTGCGACGGCGGCCGGATCATGACCTATCTGCGGCAGTACATCGACGATCTCCGGGCGGCCATCGTGCTGGTAAGCTACCAGGCGGCGGGCACGCTGGGCCGGCAGCTTCTGGACAAGAAGCCGACGGTGCGCTTCCATGGCCGCACGTGGAACAAATGGGCCGAGGTCGTGGAGGCCAACGGCTTCTCCGGCCATGCGGATCAGAGCGATTTCCTGGCGCTGCTTGGCGGCTCGGCCGGGCAGACGGCGCAAGTGCGATTGGTCCACGGCGAGCCGGAACAGGCGGCGGCGCTGGCCCGCAGCCTGCGCGAGCACGGCTTCGCCGATGTCGAGGCGCCGCGGCTGGAGGAGACGGCGGAGGTGGCGTGAGTTCCTTTCGTGGGGCAGGATTCCAATCCTGCCTCTTCGGCTTTGCCTCACGGAAAGACAAACCCGATCTTTCGTGAGGCGGGCGGCTCTCATCGTGTTAGTCGCCGAGCCTGCGCTTTAGGATCAGGGTCGGCCCGACGAATCCCAACCAGTGGTAGCCGCAGACTTCCCATCCCTGTTTCCCAAGCCGGTTCAACATCTCGTCGCTCAGGGGGTCGTAGACCACTCCAGCCTCGTCAAAGAATCCCGACGTGAACCAGCGCCTGGCTAGGGTCTTGTACTCCCACTGTTCATGCATCGGGTCGCCTCCCCAAGCACGCTCTCACCCCGGCCGGACCATCGGCAGCACGTCCGCCAACCCGGCCGGCGCTTCCTCATTCTGCCGGAACTCCGCCTCGATTCCTAGTTCGCCCTCCGCCTGAATCACGCTGCAGATGTTGTGGCCGAGGAATTTGCAGAGCGCTTCGTGGACCATCGCGGCGTATGATAGGCGGCGCCGGTCGACGGTTTGCCGCTTTGCGCTCCCCACGACGAAGGCGTCGAACGCGCCGGCGTGGAGGCCCTTCGATGCGATACCCCGCCCTATCCCGTTTTCGCCGGAACCTCGTCCTCGCCGCGCTAGCCCTGGCCGCCGCGAGCGGATGCGGCCACAACCCCGGCCCGCCTCCCCACCCACCCGCCGCGTCGCCGACGCGCACGCTTCGGCCCATCGAGGAAGTGCGCTCGCAGCTTGACGGCCCCGACCGCGACAAGCGGATGCAGGCCGCAGCCGCCCTGGCCGATTACGGCAAGGAGGCCGTCCCCGACCTCGCGGCGTTTGCCAAGAAAGTCAACGCCGGCCCAGACCAGAACCTCGATCAGATGCAAGAGATCAGCAGCGCCACGGGCGCCTTGGAGAAAATCGGGCCAGACGCCGTTCCGGCCCTTATCGAGCTGCTCGGCGAACCGGGGTTCCTTGGCAACTCGGCCGCAGCCGTCCTTGGCACCATGGGAGAAGCCGCCCGGCCGTCCACCAGGCGCTGACGCACTCCGACGCCCGCATCCGGGCCGGGGCCGTCCTGACGGTTCGGGAGGTGGGGGTGGACCCGCCCGACGACGTGCAGGCCGTGCTCTGGGAAATGACCAAAGACCGCGAGGCGCGCGTGCGTGTGGCGGCCGTCGCCGAACTCCGCCTGAACAACCACGTCGCTGAGTACAAGCGTTTCGTCCCGCTCCTGATCGACGGGCTGATAGACCCGGACGTGGGCGTCCGGCAGTGGGCCGCGGACAACCTGTGCGGCCTGAAGCAGTGGCAGCGCAGCGGCGGCAAGCTTACGTCCCCCGACGGGATCGGCGATGAGGCGGTCCCGGCCCTGCGCGACGCCCTCCGCGACAAGGACGCACATATCCGCCTGTCGGCGGCCGTTGCGTTGTGCGAAATGGCCCGGGACTTCGATGCGGCCGTCCCGGTCGCCCTGGCGGAATTGAAAAGCCCGGAGACGATGACCCGTTATTCGGCGCTGGGCGCCTTTGTTCCCTTCGAGCGCTCCAACCTCGACTGGCTCACGGACGAGGAGAAGGGGCGTCGGCAACGTCTTCTGCCGCAAATCGTAAGCGCTTTGTGGGAATTGCTGGCCCGGCCCGAGAAGGAAGGGCTGGTCCGCGGTCGCGGCCGGGGCATCCTGAAAGACATCGGCTCGGACGCCGTCGGCCTGGTCCCAAAGCTGAAAGACGCCCTCGGGGGTCCGGAGGAACAGGTGCGGGCGGACGCCAAGGAGTTGCTGGAAGCAATTGACGTCCCGGCCCCGATGAAGTGATGCGGGCCGAGTTCGGTCGCGCACATCCCGTCGTCCTTGCAGGCATCACCGCGCCGCGTAAAACAGCACCGCCGTCCCGTCGAAAAGCGCATATTCCGGCTGCGACAAATCCGCCAAGCCGTTCGCCGGCAGCAGCCGAAGGACGCGCCGCTCATTCAATCGACGCAGTCCCTCGTGAAAGTCGATCATGGAAAGGTGCGGATGCGCCCGCGTCAGCGCGGCGAACAGCTCCGGCAGCGGGCAGTCGTCCGGCGCTCCGCCGTTCTTACGGCGGTCGATGTAGTTGAGCGCGTCGATCGACCACGGGTAGGCGTCGGCCAGGTCGCGCGGCAAAAGCGGCCCGGCCTCGTCCAGCCGGCGCAGCGTGTCCTCGGCTCGCCGCGCCAGCGAATCCAAGCGCTGATGCCATTTTTGGGCGTCCGCGGTTAGACGCTCCTCCAGCGCATGCAAGCTCGCGCGCATCTCGTCCAGCCAAACGGGCACACCCTGCCGATTTACCCGCAGCGCATTGCGCAGCTCAGTCAGCGCGGCGGCCGGCGACAGGTGATCGTGCAGGAAATCGACGCCGCGCGGCGCCAGGCGCACCCATTCGATGATCGTCTTGCCCTTCATCTCGGTGCGCACCGTTTCGAGCAGTCCGTCTCGCAGCGCCTGGGCCGCCGCATCGCCGGGAGGACCGGTGCGGCCGGGGAAGAGTCCGTCCAGCTTGCCGCTCTTGTAGAGCCGCTGCTCCTCGCCGGCGGCCAGCGCCTGCTGTAAGGCTTCGACCAGGATTTGCGTGCTTCGCTCCATCGCCGCGCGCACCTTTCGCCTCGTCCGGCTCGCCCTCCCTTGCGGCGAACACACTACCGGGTAAAACGGTCTGGGTATAGAGCAACCATCCAACGGGCCGGACCATGACTGCTGCCACGAAACCCAAGCGCATCCTCAGCGGCGTACAATCCTCGGGCAAACTGCACGTCGGCAACTACTTTGGCGCCATCAAGCAGCACATTGAGCTGCAAAATGAAGCCGAGTGCTTCTATTTCATCGCCGACTACCACGCCCTGACCACCATCGAGGAGGCCGCCCGCCGGCGGCTGACGGCGCTTAACCGGCCGACGGAAAAGCTCCGGCCGCGCGACTTGGCCGAGACGATGCGCGAAAACTCCCTCGACGTCGCCCTGGATTACCTGGCCCTCGGACTCGATCCGGACAAGGCCGCCTTCTTTCGGCAGTCCGACGTTCCCGAAGTCGCCGAGCTTACCTGGATTTTCAGCACCGTCACCAACATGGGGCTGCTGGAACGGGCCGTGTCGTACAAGGAGAAGCTGGACAAGGGCATCGAGGCCAGCGTCGGTCTGTTCACCTACCCCGTGCTGATGGCGGCGGATA
>DATKHW010000052.1:0-5319 GCA_035546275.1 Gemmataceae bacterium | reverse complement strand
GCGTAACGGGTTATTTGGAGCAGACGCTCTTCAAGGAAGGTTCGGAAGTGCAGAAGGGGGACCTGCTCTTCGTCATCGACCCCCGGCCCTACCAGGCCCAACTCGATTACGCCCAGGCCCAGATTCAGGCCGACAAAACGTCGCTGGCCCTGGCGAACCGCGTCCTGGACGCCGACAAGGCGTCGCCCATCGCCGTCTCCGATGAACAAAAAGCGGTTGACGCCGCCAAGCTGCAGCTGGCCAAGGCGCAGGTGGACGCCGCGGACGCCAACAAGAAGGTCTACGACCTGAACATGGAATTCACCCAAGTCCGGGCGAAAATCACCGGCCAAGTCAGCCGCTATTACCAAACGCCCGGCAACCTCATCAATCAGGACTCGACCCTGCTGACGACCATCGTGTCGCTGGACCCGATGTATGCCTATTTCGAGATGGACGAGCCGACGCTGCTGCGTATCCGTCGAGCGATCCGGGAGGGGCGAATGAAAATGCCGGCGGAAGGCGCGATGAAAGTCTTCATGGGACTGCAAGGCGAGGACGGCTATCCGCACGAGGGAATCATCAACTTCTTCAACAATCAAGTCAACTCGGCCACCGGCAGCATTTCCCTGCGCGGCGTGTTTCCCAACCCCCGACCCGCAGGCGACGTGGAGCGCATGACTGCGGCCGCCGTCGGCATGTTCGGCATGGCCAGCCCGGCGGGCATGGGATCGTTCGCGGCGGCGACGGTGCCGATGTCGGGCGGCTTGCGTTGGAGCCTTCGGCTCCTGTCTCCCGGCATGTTCGTCCGCATCCGGCTGCCCATCGGCGAACCGCATTCGGCCTATCTTGTCAGCGACGGCGCCATCGTGTCCGACCAAGGAGCCAAATACGTTTACATTGTGGGAACCGACAATCAGCTCAAGTACCAGCCGGTGACGACCGGGGCGCTGCAGCCGGACGGTTTGCGCGAGATCCGGGACGGCGTCAAGCCCGACGATTGGGTCGTCGTGGGCGCACTGCAGCAGATTCATCCCCGGGACACGATCCGGCCCGACCAGACCGCCATGCCGACGCACAGCGGTTCGGCTGATGAAGAACCCAAGGCGGCCCCGAAACCCAAGAAGGGGAACGCCGGCTCATGATCTCGCGCTTCTTCATCGACCGCCCCGTTTTTGCCACGGTGTTGTCGCTCCTTATCACGCTGGTCGGCGGGATCGCCCTCGTTTTCTTGCCGATCGCGCAGTACCCGCGCATCACGCCGCCGGGCGTCGTCGTGTCCATCTCCTATCCCGGCGCCAGCGCACAGGTCGTGGCCGACACTGTGGCGGCGCCGATCGAGCAGGCGGTCAACGGCGTCGAGGGCATGCTCTATATGTCCTCCCAAATGGGCAACGACGGCACGTATTCGCTGACCGTCACTTTCGACGTGGGCACCGATCTCAAGACGGCCTTGGTCATGGTGCAGAACCGCGTGACGCAGGCCATGCCGCAGCTGCCCAGCCAGGTGCAGAATCAGGGCATCACCATCCGGAAAAAGACGCCGGACATCCTGATGATCGTCAATTTCTATTCGCCCAACGGCCGCTACGACGACATCTACCTGAGCAACTACGCCACCATCAACGTCAAGGACGAGCTGCTGCGCGTACCTGGCGTTTCGGACGTCACCTACCAGGGCGAGCGCGATTACAGCATCCGCTGCTGGCTGGACCCGCAAAAACTGGCGGCGTCGAAGATGACCGCGATGGACGTAGCCAGCGCCATCCGCGCGCAGAACCTCGATGCTCCGGTCGGTCAGGTCGGTCAGCCGCCCGCCTCCGCGCATCAGGGCCTTCAGCTGCCGATCGACACGCTGGGCCGGCTTCATCTGCCGGACGAGTTCGACGACATCATCGTCAAGATCGGTCCGCGCGGCGGCGGCTTGCGCAGCACCAATCCGGCGGCTTCCGCTTCCGGCGCCGCCGGCGGTTTGACGACGGGCGCCGCATCGAGCATGGTTTCGGGCGGCGCTGGCGGCGCCTCCGCTGGAACGTCCAGCAGCGACGATCTAACGCCGACCGCCCCCGCTCCGACCTCTTCCCCATCGACGACGCCCACGACCGGCAGCACAACGAGCAGCACATCGACCGCCAGCACAACGACCACCACGGTCGTGACCGGCGCGACAGGCGGCGGCAACACGCCTGGCGGCGCCATGAGCGGCGGCGGCGGCACGACGGGCGGCGGCGCCTCCAGCGTCGGCGGGGCGACCGGCAGCGCTCCCCCCATCGTCAGCGTGGCTGACGTCAACGCGGGGACCGAAGGGGTGCTCACCAGCACAACGCTGGGCCGCGGCCCTGGCCTTCCGGCGCCGGCCGTCGTCCGCCTCAAGGACGTGGGCCGCGTCGAGCTGGGCGCCCAGAACTACACGCAGTCCTGCTCCTTCGACGGCCATCCGTCCGTAGGCCTTAGCGTGTATCAGCTGCCGGGCACCAACGCGCTCGACGTGGCCAACGCCGTACGCAAAAAAATGAAGGAGCTGAGCGCTCGCTTTCCAGACGACCTGGTTTACGACATCGGCTATGACACGACGCCGTTCATCCGCGAATCCGTAATGGACGTGGTGAAGACGCTGCTGGAAGCCGTCGCCCTGGTCGGCCTGGTCGTGCTGGTCTTCCTGCAAGATTGGCGGGCCATGATCTTACCGCTAATCGACGTGCCGGTGTCCATCATTGGCACCTTCGCCGCCATGGCCGCTCTCGGTTTCAGCCTGAACAACATTTCCCTGTTCGGCCTCGTGCTGGCCATCGGCATCGTGGTGGACGACGCCATCGTCGTACTGGAAAACATCGAGCGCATGATGGCGAAAGGTTACGATCCACGGACGGCCGCCATCAAGGCGATGGACGAGGTGACGGGGCCGATCATCGCGGTGAGTCTGGTGCTGTGCGCGGTCTTCCTGCCCTGTGCGTTCATCAGCGGCATCACCGGCCAGTTTTTCATTCAGTTCGCCGTCACCATCGCCGTTTCGACCGTCATTTCCGCGATCAACGCCGTCACCATGACGCCGGCGCGGGCCGTCCAAATCTTCCAATCAGGACACGGTGCAGGAATCGGCGGCCAACCGCGGCGCGAAGCGCTGCCCTGGTGGTTCTTCGGCATTCTGGGCGGATTGTTCACGGTTTGGCTCGGCGGCATGTTCCTGGACGGCCGCTTCGGTCTGCCGGCGACGAACGGCGAGGCGGCGTCCGATTTGCCCGCTTGGCTGTACTGGTCTGTCCAGGCGGTCTATTTCGCGCCCGGCGCGCTGCTCGGCGGATTGGCCGGTTGGTTCATCATCCATCCGGTGAACGCCGCGCTCGGCTGGTGCTTTCGGCTCTTCAACCGCGGTTTCGATTGGATGACCGACGTGTATGCCTGGATGGTCGGCGCGTCGCTCCGCTTCAGCGCGGTGATGCTTCTGGGCTACGCCGGATTGCTCGCCCTGACCTGGTGGGCGTTTCAAGTCGCGCCCACCGGATTCATCCCGCAGCAGGACCAGGGCCGGCTCATCGTCAGCGTTCAGATGCCCGATTCCTACGCGCTGGAGCAGACCCTTACGGTCTTGCGAGAAGTCGATCGAATCGCACGCGTCGGTCCCGACGGCAAGAAGAGGCCCGGAATCGCCCACACCGTCGGCATGGGCGGCACGTCGTTTCTGCTCCAGGCCAACAGCTCCAACTTCGCCTCGATGTTCATCGTGTTGGATCCATTCGACCAGCGGCAAGACCCCAAGCTGCGCGACACGGCCATCATGGCGACGCTGACCAAGGCGTGGGCCGAATCGCCGATCGTCCGAGACGCCCAGGTCCGCGTGCTGGGAACGTCGCCTATCCCCGGCTTGGGCACGGCCGGCGGATTTAAGCTCATCGTGGAGGATCGCGGCGGCTTGGGGCTGGGAGAACTGCAGAAACGAACTCAAGCGCTCGTAAAGCAGCTGAAGGACGTACCCGGTCTTAACAACGTCTCCACCCAGTTCCGCTCCAACACGCCGCAGCTCTACCTCGACATCGACCGGGCCAAGGTGGCCTCACTCGGCGTATCGCTGGATGACGTGAATCAGACGCTCGACATGTATCTGGGGTCGCTCTACGTCAACAGCTACAACGATTTCGGCCGGCACTGGCAAGTGACGATCCAGGCGGAGGGCAAATATCGCCAATCGATCGACGACGTGGCCCTGCTCCAGGTGCGGAACAATCGCGGTCAAATGGTCCCGCTGGGGACGCTGCTCATACCGCGGGAACAGGGCGGGCCGCTGTCGGTCCCCCGCTACAACCTCTACACCTCCGCGGCGATCAGCGGCAACATCCTGGGCGTAAGCAGCGGCGAGGCCATCAAGGAAATCGAGCGCATCGCCGACAAGACGCTGCCGCTTTCCATGAAGTCGGAATGGACCGACATCATGTTCATGCAAGTGCGGGCCGGCAATACTGCGATGTACATTTTCCTGCTCTCCATTATCTGCGTTTTTTTGGCGCTGTCGGCTTTGTACGAGAGCTGGACGCTGCCGCTGGCCGTGATCCTCGTCGTCCCGCTGTGTCTGCTCAGCTCGCTGGCCGGCGTCCTCTTCACGTCGCTTTTCACCCAGCGCGATGTGAACATTTTTGTTCAAATCGGCCTCGTCGTGCTGGTCGGGCTGGCGTGCAAGAACGCGATCCTCATTGTCGAGTATGCGAAGCAGCTGCATCAGGAGGGTCGATCGGTGTACGAAGCGACCCGCGAGGCGTCGCGGCTGCGGCTGCGGCCGATCCTGATGACCTCCTTCGCATTCATTTTCGGCGTCGTGCCGCTCATGATCGCGTCAGGGGCCGGCGCCGAGATGCGCCGTTCGCTGGGCGCCGCCGTCTTCAGCGGCATGCTGGGCGTGACGCTGTTCGGCATCTTCCTCACGCCGGTCTTCTTCCACGTGATCCAGGGTTTCGGCGAGAATCGGCTGTTCGAGGGCGTCGGCGTCCGCCGGGCCGTTTCCTGCACGGTGGGGGCGTTGTCGGGGACGGCGATCGGTTGGTTGCTGGGGCTGATGCGAGTGGTCCTGTTGCCCTGGGGGCCGATCGTCGGCGCGGTCGGCGGCTTCGTCATTCTGCTGGGCGTTTTCGAGATTCGCCGCCGGATCAAGCAGACTCTTCAGCCCGCCTTGGTCCCCTCGCCTCCGATTCAGCCGAACGCCGCCCTCGATGGGGAAGCCGCCCCGCCTAAGGCCGGAACGGATGCGCCCGCTGACCGCAAGCCGCATAGCGACAAGGCCGGTGAAGATATCGGAGTAACGGGAGGGCCGGAGTCGTGATGGCACGCTTTTTCGTCGATCGTCCAATCTTC
>DATKHW010000051.1:0-5130 GCA_035546275.1 Gemmataceae bacterium | reverse complement strand
AGCCACGCCGCCAGCAGGCCGATGAGTACGTGCGCCGGCTTGATCCAAGGCAGCGGCCAGCGCAGCCGGCCCGTCAGCCAGGCGATCCACACCATCGCGGCCAGCCCCGCCAGCCCCGGTTGCAGCGGCATTCCGTGGCGGAAATGATGGCCCGGAACGACGCTCCAGAAGAGCAAATTCGGCCAGACCCAGCAATGCAGCAGCTGCCACAACCGCCGGCCGCGCTCGTCCCATAGCCGGCCGAACCGCGGATGCAGCGTCAGCAGCGCCGCCGCCGACCACGGCAGGTTCGTCGCCAGAAAAAGCAGCGGAAACGTGACGATTTCGCTCCACGGATACGGCCGGGCGTGGTGCAGCGGCGACAGATGCGGCAACGCTTCGCGCGCCACCGTGTCGATCAGCGGCGACCAGCCGACGCGGCATCCGACCGCCGCCGCCCACGCGATGCAGGGGACTGCCGCGACGCACACGGCCGTCAGGTGCGGCCCGCTCCAAAGCATGGACAGGCGTCGTCTCCAGAGGAGAAACGGGATCGCGGTTACATAGAAAAACGCTGGCGCGGTCCATTTCGTCAGCGTCCCGCCCGCCACGCACCAGAGGGCCGCCTGCTGCCAGAGCCATTCCGTCCGACCGCCGGCTTCGCGTTGCTCCACAGCCCGCAGGAAACACAGCACCGCCGCTGTCACCCACGCCACTTGCAGCATGTCGATCTCGGCCGAGGGCACCCGATCCAGCCACATTAGAGAACACGGCAGAAGCATCGCCGCGATTAAGCCGGCGGATCGGCCCAGGCGCCGTTGAAAGCAGCCGTAAATCAGGAAGACCACCACGGTCGCCGCGACGGCCGACGGCAGGCGGGCCGTCCATTCCGTGACGCCGCCGAACGGCCAGCTTGCCAGCGCGACAGCGGCGTAGGCCAGCGGCGGCTTGGTCAGCATCGGTTCGCCGTAAAGACGCGGCACGATCCAGTCGCCGGTGCGCAGGACTTCTGCGCCCAGGATGGCCCGCAGGCTTTCGGTCCGATAAAGCTCGCCGACGTTCAGACCGTAAAATAAGAGAAAGCCGCACAGACCCGACAACAGCACCATGTCCGGCCAACGGCGCTCCGTCCGGCAGCCAACAGAGGACAAAGCCGAACTGGGGCTACAGATAAGGCCGGCCATCCGCAGCCTCCCTGCTGCAAGGGACCGAGAAAAATCAAGCGGCCGGCGCCCCCCCTTTCCCTCGCCCCTCTGGGGAGAGGGTAGGATGAGGGGGCGTCGGCCGCAAACACTAGCCGGTCCGTCGTCGGGATGCAAGAAGAAGCGTCGCTTACTGCCCGTGTTCCTTGTCCCACCAGGCTTGCCATTTCTTCCGCGCCGCGTCGATCTCCGTCTTGGTCATGGACGTTGGACCGAAATCCTGGCCGCCGCTGATCTTGACCAGCGATTGATGCGCCGCGGCCGCCACGTCGGCGTCGGCGTCGGACAGCAGCGGAATTAGATCCCCGACCAGGCTCGTGAACTTGGCCGCCGCTCGGGCCGCCGCCCGGCGGGCGTCGCTGTGCTCGTCGGCCAGCTCCTTTTGAACGACCTCGATGCCCTGCGTGGACATCTGGCTGACCATCAGGCCGAACGCCATTTTCCGCACATCCTCGTCCTTGGCCCCGGCCGCCGCGATCAGGCCGTTCATCGCGTCCGGCCCTTTCCTCTGTCCCAGCTCCATCAACTCCATTTTCAGCCGATTGCCGCTGTCGCGGGCCATGGCGTCGGCCAATTCCGCCGTCGTCATTTGGCGCGGCGGCTTGACGCCGGTCCTTTCCGCCAGCCGGAGGAGGGCGTTGCGGCGGATCATGCAGCCGGTGCGCAGGTCCTGAAGGACCGCCATGTGCATCGAATGGCCAATGCCGGCCCCGATGTTGTCGTGGGCGAAGTCGAGCAGC
This sequence comes from Gemmataceae bacterium, assembly GCA_035546275.1. Lineage (GTDB taxonomy): Bacteria > Planctomycetota > Planctomycetia > Gemmatales > Gemmataceae > UBA4732. Next base: position 3,209 of record DATKHW010000051.1, on the reverse strand, counting down.
TCGGCGTCGTCGGAGGCGATCAGCATTTTCGCCAGCTTCTTGGCGATGACCAGCGTGGGGCAGCTGTTCTCCATGACGGCGGCGCGGTTGATGCCGCGGATCAGGGCTGGGATGGCTTCCGGCCCCAGCCTGTCGAAGTCATCGCGCGCCTTCTTGCCTTCCTCGCCCTTGAGCTGGCCGGTGTCGAACAGCATGAAGCGGTCGATAATGTTGTCGAGCCGGTCCTCCTCCTCGGAGGTCAGCTGCGGCAGACTCGGCGCCAACGGGTTCGGCTTGCGCGGCGGCGGGTCGTCGCTCGTCGGCGGATCGCCGGACAGGAAGGCGGCAAGCACGATGGTTAGAAGGGTTGGCGTCATCGGCGGCTCCCGGTCGGATGGTGCGGCGCACTTTCGAGGAGAACGCGGCGGAAGCGAAACCTTGCGCTATCAAAAAGCTCTTGCTTGCACTGCGAGCTTCACGCCTTCATCCTACCTCCCGCGGCGGCGGACCGCCAGCGCCGATTCCTTCGCGTTCCTGCCGCAGCGCCTCCGCATTGCTCGGCAATCCATACCGAGCGCGAATGCGGTCCACCTCGCGCATCACCTCGTCGACGATCGCGACGTTGATCGTCACATTGCGGTGCTCGACCCAGAAGGCCCAGGCGTTGATCGCCAGCGTGGCGATGGCCAGGCTGAGGTGAACGGTCCAGTGCCAGTCGCGCCATTGCACCGCCGCCCCCGCCGAGGCCGTTGCAATGGCGATCAGCATGGCGAACAGCGCCGGCGGAAACGTCCGCCGTTTCAGGTCGCGCGTCCGCCTGGGCAGCGGATCGTCGGGGAGCCCGTAGGCCAGCGCCACTTCCTTGACCCATCGGCCGGTGCCCAGGAAATAGATGAAAATCAGGCTGTGGACGCCCAGGGCGAACAGCACCGAAAACAGGCCGAGCGTGAAGTGCAGCAGATAGATCGAGCCGTTGGCGCTCCGCAATCCGCCGGTCGCCTGCGAGACGAAGCCGACGCCGAAGGTCGTCAGCAGAGCGATCCACGTGACGGGGGCTAGAACGGCAAGAATCTGTTTCATGAATTCTCTCCAGGGCTTCGTCCCGTGCGGCCGGCGCCGGACGAAACGAGGGGAACGCAAGCGTCCCGTTGTGCGTGCTGTAGCGACGGCCGACGCCGGCCGGCGGTGGGTGACGCCGGCGGATTTTCGTTTCTCCGGCGAGAGCGGCGCTATAATAGAGGGCACGAGCGGGGCGGCGTGAGCCGGCGCTCTCGGTACACTCTCCGGGATCGTCCCCGCCCGTCCGTGCGAGGCGCGTTATGGTTGGCACCGGTCAAATCCCCGTCCCGCTGGCCGCGACGGGACGCTGGCTGGACCTGCTCTTTTATGGAACCTGTCTGGCCGTCGCGCTGCTGGCGGCCGCCCTTGTCATTGCACTGGTCCGGCGCTGGGCCCGCAAGGGGGAATCTTCCCCTTCGGCTAGCGACCAGCTCTCGCAATACCGGGCATTGTATCAGCGAGGAGAAATCAGCCAGGAAGAATTCGACCGCCTTCGCGCCGTCCTGGGCGGCGAGCTGACCGCCGGGGCCAAGCTGGCGCCGCCGCGCCCGCCGGTCCCCAAGCCGACCAACGCACCGCCGCCTCCGCCCAACGGCGTGCAGCCCGAATGATCCGGCGAAAGTCCTTGCGGACCTTTCCGCCGCCCCGTAAAATCCGAACGAGTCGAACAAACCTGCTGTAAGGCGATCCCTTCCACGATAATCTGCTGCTCAGCGATAAATGGGTTCGCGATCGGTTGTTTTGGTTTTGCTTTTTTTTCCGCCGATTATCGCCCACGACCTGGGGACCAGGCGGGGCGGACGCTAAAGGAGACTGCATGGCGACGAAAGACTCGGGTCCGGGAGGACGGAAGCCGACCACCGGCACAGCCGGTCGCAACCGCAACGCCTTCTGCTCCTTCTGCCGGAAGAGCTACCGCGACGTCGGTCCCCTGGTGGAGGGGCCGGGCGACGTCTATATCTGCGGCGAATGCATCGAGCTTTGTCAGTCCATCATCGACCAGGAAAAACGGCGCCGCGGCGGGTCCAAGGCGCTGTTCACCCATATCCCCACGCCGCGTTCCATCAAGGAGCGGCTCGACCAGTACGTCACCGGCCAGAACCGCGCCAAACACTCCCTGGCCGTGGCCGTGCAGAACCATTACAAACGGCTCAGCCTGGCCGACCAGGGCCACGGCGAGGTCGAGGTCGAGAAGAGCAACATCCTGCTCATCGGCCCGACCGGCAGCGGCAAGACGCTCCTGGCCCGCACGCTCGCCAAGGTCCTCGACGTGCCCTTCGCCATCGGCGACGCCACCACGCTGACCGAGGCCGGCTACGTCGGCGAGGACGTCGAGAACCTGCTGCTCAAGCTGCTGCATGCCGCCGACTTCGACATCGAGGCGGCCCAGCGCGGCATCATCTACATCGACGAAGTCGATAAAATCGCCAAGACCAGCCAGAACGTCAGCATCACGCGCGACGTGAGCGGCGAAGGCGTCCAGCAGGCCCTTTTGAAGATGCTGGAAGGCACCGTCAGCAACGTCCCCCCCCAAGGCGGCCGCAAACACCCCGAACAGCAATACATCCAGGTCGATACGACCAATATCCTCTTCATCTGCGGCGGCACCTTCGTGGGACTGGATGATGTGATCACCCGGCGCCTCGGCCGCGGCGCCATCGGCTTCGGCGCCAGCCCCGAGGACCGCGAGCGGAACCTGGGCCAGATGCTGAGCAAGGTGACGAGCGCCGACCTCATCAAGTTCGGCATGATCCCCGAATTCGTGGGCCGGCTGCCGGTGATCGCGCCGCTCGACCCGCTGGACGAGGATTCACTGGTGCGCATCCTAACGGAGCCGCGCAACGCGCTGACGAAGCAGTATCAGAAGCTGTTCGAGATGGAAGGGGCCGGCCTGGAATTCTCTCAGGGCGCCTTGCGCGAGATCGCTCGGCGGGCCAAGGAGCGCGACACCGGCGCACGCGGCCTGCGCAGCATCGTCGAGGAGCTGATGACCGACATCATGTTCGAGCTGCCGGACATCGAGCAGAAGGCGACCTACACCGTCACCGAGTCGGTGGTCCGGGGCGAAGCGCCGCTGTTCGAGAAGAAGCCGCCGATGGATAAGATTCAAAAGAGCGCATAACGCTTCATTGCCGGCGAGCGGGGGGCGTCAGCCCCCTGATTCTGCGCAG
>DATKHW010000050.1:0-2611 GCA_035546275.1 Gemmataceae bacterium | reverse complement strand
TCGCAAGACCCACCGGTGCCGACGCGTGATCCTGTCGGCACCGGTGGGTCTTGCGACCCACCCTGCCCAATGGTTCAAGGGAGGGAGGCGTCACTCATGGGCGTGCTGCTGCTCACCGAGGAGGACGTCCGGCGGCTGCTGACCATGGACATGGCCCTGGAAGCGGTCGAGGCAGGTTTGCGCAAGATGGGCCTCGACGAGGCGCAGATTGTGCCGCGGTCGCGGGTGCAGACCGATCATTCGATGCTGGCAGTGATGGCGGCAGCGGCCAAGTCGCTGGGCGTGATGGGCGCCAAGGTCTACTCCACCAGCCGCAAGGGGCCGACGCGCTTCCACGTGTCGCTGTTCGACGGCAAAACCGGAGCGCTCTTGTGCCTGATGCAGGCGGAACATCTCGGCGCCATGCGGACCGGGGCGGCCAGCGGCGTGGCGACGAAGTACATGGCCCGGCCGGACGCCGCCGTGGTCGGCATTTACGGCAGCGGCGACCAGGCGCGAACGCAGCTGATGGCGATCTGCAAAGTTCGCAAGATTCGTCAGATCATGGTCTACAGCCGCAATGAGGAGCGCCGCCGTCAATTCGCCGCGGAAATGAGCGAGATTTGCCAAACGGAGGTTGTGCCGACGTCGCATCCGGAGAGCGCGGCCGAAAACCGGGACATCGTGATAACCGCCACGTCCAGCCGCGAGCCGGTGCTGAGCGGTCCGTGGCTGGCGCAAGGGGCGCACATCAACGCCATCGGCTCCAACTACCTCACGAAGGCCGAGCTGGACGTGGCCGTCTTCCGCCGCTGCGCGCTGGTGGTCGTGGACAGCAAGGAGCAGGCCCGGTTGGAGGCCGGCGACTTCCAGCAGCCGCTGGAGGAGGGCGTCTTGCACTGGTCCGACGTGCGCGAGCTGGGCCAGGTGGTGGTCGGCCGCTTCCCCGGCCGGCGGCAGCCGCAGGACGTGACGCTGTTCAAATCGCTGGGCATCGCCGTTGAAGACGTGGCGACGGCGGCCCGCGTGTATGCGAAGGCGCAGGCGGAGGGCGTGGGCAAGATGATCGATTGGTGAAACGCAGGCGAGCGGTGGGGCTTGTCCCCGCCGTTTGGACCATACCCCTTCCAATTTGACGATATACTATCCCAAACCACCGAGACGAAACCGGCGGCTCGCCTAGTGCAGGGACAAGCGTGTTGTTGTGCGTGCGGCGACCGTAGGGTGGGTCGCCAGACCCACCGGGAGGGTTCCTGACCTCGCGGTGCGTCTGGCGACCCACCCTACGACTACGACTACGACAAATGCTTGCACAACAGCTCGCTTGCTGCCGCACTAGCACTTCTACTCCTCCGGTCGCGGACCCCGCCGGAAGTTCCGCGGATCCACCTCGCCCCAGTAGCCGCCGATCACATACGGAAACTTGCCCGGCGTGACGTGGTAGTGCCAGCCGCGCACCTCGTCGAAATGAACGTTGAACTCGTTGAGCGGGTTCTCCTTGCAGTCCTTCGCCAGCTCTCCCTTGCTCTCGTAGGGGCCGTAAATCGGCAACCCGTCGAACGCGAAGCCGATCACTGGGGAATGATCGTCCCCCTCGTCCACGAAGGGCGATTTCACGCAAACCGGATATTTGTGGTAATGATACCGGTTGTCGGGGCTGGGATGGCCGCAGCAGCGGTCCATGAGATCCGTGGCGTCCTGCATGTTGGCGTCGAACGGGTTGTAGAAAACGACGCCGTTGATCGCGATTCCCGTCGCTCCCATCGGCAGCGCCCGGTTGGAGTCGTTGGCGTTCATCGCGACCGCCTTCGGATTGCGCGTCGGCTGCAGCGGGATATAATACGTATATTCGTGTTCCTGAATGTACGATGGATTGCGGTCGCCGGCGCCGGGCGGCGAGGGGAACGCCGCCGTCGGATGGTTCGGCAGATTGCGGGCGCGGACGACCATGGTTTTGTCGTCGGCGAACTCGATGACCACGTTGTCGGGCACAAAGCGGTCCTGGTCCACAAGCTTGCCGTCCAGGTCGAGATAGCCCTTGCGCAGCCATGCGGTCATGTTGTCCGCGAACGGGTTGGTCAGTCGGCCGTCCCAGTAATAGAGCCGGTCGGCGTTGCTGGAATCGATCTTTAGATGATCCGGTTTCTCACCTTTCTTTTCCGGCCGGTAGTACCAGCGGCCGCCCAGGGGGACAAGGTCGGCGGGCGCGACCGGTTCGCCCTTGGGTCCCTTGGCCGGCTTCGGCTCGTCGTCCGGGTTCGGCAGCCGCTTCAGCGAGAAATCGGACAGGAAAAATGCGGATTCCTTGTCGGTCTTGGATGTGCCGTTGCGGAACTCGACGCTCAGCCGCAGCAGGTCGATCTCGTTGAAGGGGACCATGAAATCGAGGACATAGGTCTTCCAGACCGCCGCGCCGCCCTTGCGGCCGTCGCCGTTGCCGGTCAGGTCGGCCCGGTCCTTTTCGACCAGCGGATAGATTTTCCGCGACACGCCGTCGAGAGGATCGGCGCCCTTCTTGGCGAAGAAATCGACGCGCATGAGCAGGCCGTCGTCGGCCACGGTGAAATTGTTCTCGGCCAGGCCGCGAAAGGAGAAGCGGAACCACTTGCCCCGGCCCGGCTCGAAGCCGGTC
>DATKHW010000049.1:0-2838 GCA_035546275.1 Gemmataceae bacterium | reverse complement strand
CGGCCGGCAGCTGGTCCTTGAGCTGCTCCTTCAGCTCCGCCGGAATCGGCTTGGCGTTGCGGCATTTCGGATAGGCCGAGCAGCCCAGAAACGGCCCGCGTGGCCCCTTCCGCACGATCATCGCCGAGCCGCACTTGTCGCACTTCAGCCCGGTGTCGATCGGCTGGACCGGGTTGCCCTGGGCGTCCACGTCCTTGGCGTTTTTGCACTTGGGATATCCGGTGCAGGCCAAAAACGGTCCGCGGCGGCCCTGGCGGATCACCATCGGTTTGCCGCACTTCTCGCAGGTGTGTTCCGTCGGCTGGGCGGTCACCACCGGCTTGCCCTCGGCGTCGAAGTTCATCTTCGTCTGGCAGGCGGGGAAGCCGCTGCAACCCAGAAAGTCGCCGCGCGGTCCGGTTCGCTGCAGCATCGGCTTGCCGCACGTCGGACACTTGTATTCGGTCTCGATCGGCTCCGGCCGCGGCGCCTCGCCCTCGACCGGCTTGATGTAGTTGCAGCCTTCTTTCCAGCCGGAGCAGCCGACGAAGTAGCGGTGCGTCTTCTTGCTGTAGTTGCGGACTAGCGGCCGGCCGCACTTGGGGCACATCTCGCCGGTTTCCTGGCCGCGCGTCGTCGGCATCTGCGTTTCGGCTTCCTTCAGCGCGGCCGAGAACGGGCCCCAGAATTCCGTCAGCACCTGGCGGTACTCGCACTGCTTCGTCTCGATCTGATCCAGCTCTTCCTCCATGTGGCTGGTGAATTTCAGATCCATGATGCGCGGGAAATGCTGCACCAGCAGGTCCGTGACCGCCTTGCCGATTTCCGTGGCGTGGAACCGGCGGTCGCGCACGGCGATGTAGCCGCGCTCCTCCGACGTGATCTTGTGGATGATCGACGCATAGGTGCTGGGCCGGCCGATGCCTTCCTTTTCCAGCGCCTTGATGAGCGACGCCTCGTTGTAGCGCGGCGGCGGTTGGGTGGAGTGCTGGCTGGCCCGGCCGGCGAGGCGGTCGAGCGCCTGATCCGGCGCCAGGGCGGGTAGCGTGGCGTCGTCGTCCTTGCTCTGCGGCGCCAGGACGCGGCGGAAGCCGTCGAACTTGAGGATCTTTCCCTGGGTCCTGATAAGCCCGCTCTGCGGCTGGTCCGAATCGATGGAGCGGTGTTCGGGCGGCTTGATCCATATCCAATCGTTCATGTCCTGCTTCTGGGCGCAGCGAGCGTCGATGTCCACATTGGTGACCGCGAACACGGCCGGCGTCATCTGGCTGGCGACGAAGCGATTGAAGATGAGCGTGTAAAGGCGCAGTTGTTCGCCGTGCAGGCCGAGCTGGGACAGGCGCTGCGGCGTGTTCGCCATGTCCGTCGGACGGATCGCCTCGTGCGCCTCCTGGGCGCTCTTGCCCGACGAGAAGATGTTCGGTTTTTCGGGCAGATATTGGTTGCCGTAGTTCGCGTCAATGTACCCGCGGACCGCCTGCAACGCCTCGTTGGAGACGCGCGTGCTGTCGGTACGCATGTAGGTGATGAGGGCGACCGAGCCTTCGCCGCCGACATCGACGCCTTCATACAGCCGCTGGGCGATCTGCATGGTGCGGCTGGCGGTGAAGTGCAGGCGCAGGCTTCCCTGCTGTTGCAGCGTGCTGGTGATGAACGGCGGCGGCGCCTTCTCGGAGCGGTCCTTCTGCTCGATCGCTTTGATGCGGAACGCGGCGGCGTTCAGCAAATCGGCCACGGCGGCCGCGGCGTCCCGGTTCGACGGGAAGATGTACTTGCCTTCCTTGTCCTTCACCTTCTGGCCGTTCCACTCCGCCAGCTCGGCGGCGAAGGCGCCGGGCGGCGCCTCGAGCTTCGAGTCGGTCGCAACCTTGCCGTCCGCCGGCGCGTCCGGCGGAGAATTGGGGCCGGCGGCCTTTGCTTTCATCTCCACCAGCTCGAACGGCTTCGGGGCGATTTGCAGCGTCCCCGTCGGCGTCAGCACGGCGGTGAGCTTCCAGTATTCCTCCGGCTTGAACGCCTCGATCTCGCGTTCGCGGTCCACCACGAGCCGCAGCGCCACCGACTGTACCCGGCCGGCGCTGGAGCCGCGCAACACCTTCTTGCCCAGCAGACCGCTCAGCGGGTACCCCACGACGCGGTCGAGAATGCGCCTCGCTTCCTGGGCGTGGACGCGGTCCATGTCCACCTTGCCGGCGTGGGCCAAGGCGTTCTGCACCGCCGAGCGCGTGATCTCGTTGAAGGTGATGCGGAAGGTGCGCTCGTCGTCGAGAGCCAGCTCGTCCTCGATGTGCCAGGCGATGGCCTCGCCCTCGCGGTCGGGGTCGGTCGCCAGGTAGACCCGGTTCGCCTTGGCCGCCTCGCGCCTCAATTCGGCCAGCACGTCCTTGGCGGTGCGCCGACCGCTTCGCGCCTTGCCGCCGCGGGCGTCTTCCTTGTCGGCGACGACGTAGGTCGGCACCCAGCCGGCGTCGATGTCCACGCCGGCCACCTGTTCGCCCTTGCGGCGGCGCCGCGGCAGGTCGCGGACGTGGCCGTAGCTGGCCAGCACCTTGAAACTCGGCCCCAGGTACTTGTTGATCGTCTTGGCCTTGGCCGGCGACTCGACGATGACCAGGTCGTGCTTGGACCGGCCCCCGCCGTTAGCAACAGCGGGGGCGGCGGTCCGTCGCTTCTTGGCGGGCGCGGCATCCGATCCGGCGGCGGCCTTCTTCGTGGTGCGGCCGGTCGTCACGGGGGCTCCATTCTCAGGGGGTTGCTTCTTGCGTGCGGGCACGGATCGGTTCCTCTGGTTGCCGCGGTTCGTGAAGGGCTGGGGCGAGCGGCCGGCGCCAGCCGGCTGATGGCTTGCATCAGCCGGCT
>DATKHW010000048.1:0-5545 GCA_035546275.1 Gemmataceae bacterium | reverse complement strand
GCCACGCCGGTCACGGGGACCATACTCGACAGCGGGTTCAGCTCCAGCCCGCCAAGCAGCGTCGGCAGGACGAGCAGCAGCGTGAGCAGGAAGAGCGGCATGAGGTAGTATTGCCCTTCCTTGGAACTGCGGGCGTAGGCGCCAACGGCCAGGCTGACGGCGCTGAAAAACGCGGACAACGGCAGGACGAGAAGCACGCTCCAGATTAGCACGCCCGGCGAGAAGGCGGCGTTGGGCAACAGTCCACTGAGGTTCAGGGCGGTAAGGCCCATGCTGAGCAGGTTGAGCAGGGCGGTGGCGGCGCTGAAGACCCAGATCGTAAGGAACTTGCCCCAAACGATCTCCTCTCGACTGGCTGGACTGATGAGCAGCGTCTCCATCGTGCCGCGTTCCTTCTCGCCGGCGCACAGGTCCACAGCCGGGTAGAGCGCCCCGGCCAAGGACCACATCACCAAGATGAATGGGAAGACGCGCAGGAGCAGGGCGAAAAGCTCCGTATTGGCGCGCTGTGAGTTGTGCGGATCGCGGCTAGGATCTTCAATGCGGAACGGATCGGCGAAGTCGGCGCGAAGGCCGTGGCGGGACAGGCGGGTCTCTCGCAGCGTCTTCCTCCATCGACTCAGAGCGGCGGTAAAACGATCGTTTACCGCGTGGGAGTGTTCGTCGTTTTCTCGCTCCAGCACCCACAGCTTGGCCTGTTTCTCCTCTCCCACGTTCGCTGCAAAGCCGCTCGGAACCACCACGACCACATCAACCGTGCGGTCGTCGAGCGGTTTGCCGTAGCGGGTCTTGATCTCTTCGATGGTGAGTTCCGCCGACCCGGCCGTTCCCAGCTCGCGAATCTCCGGAGCCGGTTGCAGCTTCCGTGGCGCCCCGGCCGCTTCGGTCTGCTGATCCGGGTCGCGGACGTACTCCGCGGCCAATCGCAGACTCCCGTCCGCGTCACGCACGAAAAGCGGAGCAGGATCGCCCTCGGCCGCGGCGGGCAGATTCTCGACGCCATAAACGCCGACGACTTGCGGCTTTTGACCGATGCCCACAACAAGCTCGCCGATGCCGAGGCCGATCAGCGGATAGAGCAGCAGGGGCAGGACTGCGATCATGAAGATGGTGCGGCGGTCGCGCAGCTGGTCTCGCAACTCGCGCACCCAGATTACGCGGACAATGGACCAACGCATGCACCGCCCCGTTCCGAATGGCCGCACGGAAAGCCGCTATGCAATGCAGGGTGGGTCGCAAGACCCACCAAGCACGCAACGAAGGATACGTCAAGATGCGTTTGGGGGAAGGGCGCCGACCCGAGTCGGCCCCGGTGGGTCTTGCGACCCACACTGCACTGCATAGCCGCTTTCCGTGGGATTACTTACGCTAGAATATCCTTGACCACATTGCCATAGACATCGGTCAGCCGGTAGTCGCGGCCGGCGTGCCGGTAGGTCAGCTTTTCGTGGTCCAGGCCCAGCAGGTACAGGATCGTGGCGTGCAAATCGTGCACATGGACCTTCTTCTCGACGGCGTGCCAGCCGAAGTCGTCCGTGGCGCCGTGTGCCAGGCCGCCCTTGACGCCGCCGCCCGCCAGCCACATGGAGAAGCCGAAGGGGTGGTGTTCCCGGCCGTCGTTGCCCTCGGCCGTCGGCGTGCGGCCGAACTCGCCGCCCCAGAGGACGAGCGTGTCATGAAGCAGGCCGCGGGCCCTGAGATCGGTCAAAAGGCCGGCGATGGGCACGTCGGTCGCCGCGCAATTGTTCGGCAGCTCCGTTCGGAGTCCGCCGTGCTGGTCCCACAGCTGGCAGCTCGACCGCTTGGACGTAACGGTGTGATACACCTGCACGCAGCGAACGCCGCGCTCCACGAGCCGGCGGGCCAGGAGACATTGTTTGCCGAAGGTCTCCGTCGTCTTGTCGTCGAGGCCGTAGAGCCGCTTCACGGCCGCCGGCTCGCGGTCGAGGCCGAACGCCTCCGGCGCCTCGGTCTGCATTCGGAAAGCCAGTTCAAAAGAGGCGATGCGGGCGCTGAGCTGGCTGTCCTCCTCGCGCTGCTTGCGGTGCAGGTCGTTGAGCCGCTGCAGGGTGTCGAGCTGGTCCTTCTGGCGCTGCGGCGACTCTTCTGGATTATTCAGATCGGCGATCGGGTTCGCCATGTCGGCGACGAGCGTGCCCTGGTAGGCGGCCGGCAAGAAGCTGGAACTCCACAGCGGCGCGCCCTGGGCCGGCTGCGACGGGCTGAGGACAATGAAGCCAGGGAGGTTCTGGTTTTCGCTGCCCAGTCCGTAGAGCAGCCACGAGCCGAGGCTGGGCCGGGAAAAGGCCTGTTCGCCGGTGTTCATTTGAAGGCAGGCGCCGTTGTGATTGATGTTGTCGGCGACCATGGATCGGATGAGGCAGATGTCGTCGATGCAGCCGGCGACGTTGGGGAACAGCTCGCTGACCTCGACGCCGCTCTGGCCGCGCTTGGCGAACTTGAACGGCGAGGGCAGGCAGTTGGTGGTCCGGGTGCGGACGAGCTTCGGCTGCTCGAACGGCAGCGGTTTGCCCTCGTTTTTGGCAAGCATCGGCTTGGGGTCGAAGAGATCGACGTGCGAGGGCCCGCCGGACATGAAGAGGAAAATGACGCGCTTGGCGCGCGGTTGGAACATGGGCGGCTTGACGGCAAGCGGATTGTCGGCGTCGGCTGCGCGGGCCTTGTCGGCGGCGAGCAGCCCGGCGAGGCCGATCATGCCGAAGCCGTTGGCGAAGGTGCGGAGGGCCTGGCGGCGATTCACTTCGGTATAGGATGATTGGAGGATCATACTTCGGCCTCTTCGAGAATCCGGGTTTGTGAGGCGAAGGGTGTTCGCTCGACTCGCAGACAGATCGCCCCCGGGAATGGAGCTTGCAGCAAGACATAGCCCTTCGGCGGGGCCGTCCGCAACAAGGAATGGAACGGTTCTTCCGTCGCCTCCTTCAGCCTCGACGCGATGACCTGATGCAGGCCGTCGCCTTCCAGCCGGCTGCGAGCGTCCGCGACGCCGGTGACCGCGCAGATCAGGGCGTCCAGGTCGTCGTCCGTCAAGGACTCGCCCTCGGCGGCCTGAAGACGAAGCCCTTCCGCGATTCGTGCAATGGCGCCGCCGGTCCACACGCCCTTCTGGAAATGGGCGCGCTGGCCTTTGTAGCCCCTGGATGGAAGCTTCAAGTTTCGGAGAGACGCGGCGGGGTAGGTTTCAAACAGCCAGTCGCCGACTGGATCTTCGCCGTTCACCCTGCTGAGACTGCGCAGCCGTTGAAATCGCGCCACCGGATATCCGATGTTGTCCGCCAGAGGGGCCAGCGCGGGCGAAAACGCGCGATCCACGGGTCGGCGAGTCAGTTCCCAGACGAACGAACATTGGTCGGGCGTCGGTAAGCCTTGCAAGTCGATCGGCACGTCCACCAGCACCGGGCCGATGGTTGCGCAGAGCCGTAAAGCGTCCATTTCTCGTTCCGCTTCACCGTCGAGCCGATCGTCTCCATCCAGGGTTTCCGCGAAGGGGTGGTCGCTGAAAATCGTAACCAGGATCGAGTCCGCGCTCAGCCGATCCGCTCGCGCCAGACTCGACTTGCTCTTTCCATAGCCCGACAGATCGAGGCCGAAGGCGGCGTTCACCTGGCGTCGCGCCGCCAGGGCCGTCTGAATCTCGCGGACGAGTCGCTTCATCTCGCCGCTGACTTCGTCGCAGACCAAGGTCAACTCGGCCGGTTCGCGGCCGCTCGGTTCCGCAGGCAGAAGTACGTGAAGCATTGCGTTGCGGTTTTCCGGAGCGGCGCCATGTTCCTCCCAGCTGACGGCCGCTTGCTGGTCTCGATACAGGAAGAATTCCGGGCCGGCGAGTCGCGGCGGCCAGATGTTCGGCGGCGCAAAAGGGGCCGATTCGTCGTCCGCATCCTGAAAGACACAATTCGGCCAGTATCGCCGCACGATGGAGAAAACGGCTTCCGCCGCGCGTGCGCCCGCAGGCAACTCCAGGATGACATCCGTCCCGCCGATCATGTTCCCGCTCGCTTTCCGTGGTACGTCTGGCGCTGCGATTCTACTTCATAATCGGTGCGCGAATAAAAGATGAACGCCCCACGCCCACCGCGTAATCGCAACAGGTCACCGCGATCCGTGAAAGAGAACATGTATTCCACTTTATCCTTCGGCAACCCAAGCCGCCGTGCCAAATTGGGCGTCCGCGGCGACAGCGGCGTGAAGTACGCTCCGAACGGCCGAGGCCCAGGCGGCTGAGCGGCCAGGAAGCGCCATACGGGCGTCGAACGAACGCCGTTGAAGCCTCTCAAATTGGTAAAATGATTCATTCAAAGGATACTCGAGTCCCCTCAGCCGCCATGTTCCCAGACGAGCAGCAATTCCGGTCCCAGACATTTCAATCCACATAAATAAACTCATTGGCGCACAGCAGCACCTGGCAGTATTCTTCCCACGCCTTTTGCGTTCCAGCGCCGCGCTTAAGGAAATCCAGCCCGATCGCCGTTTCCTCGCGGATCGGCGGCCGGCCGTACAAGAGCAAGTATGCCCGCTGAATCCGCGCGCGGTCGTCCTTGTCGCCGTCGGTAATGCACTTGGCCAGCGTTTTCGTTTGTTGCCAGATGAACGGGTCATTCATCAGGAACAGCGCCTGCGGCGCCACCGTCGATACCGTTCGCTTATCCACGGGCGCCGTTGGATCGGCCGCGTCGAACAGCGGGCCGTAACCGGAACGATCGGAGCGGATCGTCATGAGGTACACGGTTCGCCGCGGGACATTGAAATCACGCAGCGGCGGGCCGCCGGCTGTCCGATCCAGCCGGCCGGCGACGGCAAGCAGGCTGTCCCGCACCGCCTCCGACTCAAGCCGGCGCCGATTCATGTGGTAGCACAGATGATTATCCGGGTCCGCATTGGATTTTTCATTCTCGCAGGATTGCTGATAGGTCGCCGACAGCATGATAAGTCGGTGCATCGCCTTGATCGACCAGCCGGAGCGCACGAACTGGTCGGCGAGGTAGTCGAGCAACTCGGGGTTGCTCGGCCGGGCGCCAAGCTTGCCGAAGTTGCTCGGCGTAGCGACGATTCCCTCGCCGAAATGATGCTGCCAGATGCGGTTGACCATGACGCGGGCTGTCAAAGGATTGTCCGGTCGCGTCAGCCATTCGGCCAGCTCCAGCCGGCCGCTGCCCGACGCGATCGGTTTCTGGTCCTTGCCCGCCAGGATTTCGGGAAAATGACGAGGAACGAGATCGCCTAAGCGGTCATAGCGGCCGCGCTGGTGGATGCGCACGTCGTGGACGCCGGCGTGCGGGCTGCCGGGCACGCCGCCTTCCTGGGCGCCGTTCGCGTAATCCATCGGCGACGCCGGCGCAGTCTTGAGCGCGTTCAGTTCGGCGGCCAATCGGCCCAGAGTGCGGCGCGTCTCCGAGGGAAGGACGGTTTCGTCCGCGGCGTTCTTGATCCAAAAAGGGCTGCCCGCATCGGTTCGCGTGAATCGCTTCTGGAAGTTCCTGGCCGCTCGTTCCAGCGCCATGCGATCGGTCCCAGCCGCCGCGCG
>DATKHW010000047.1:0-5823 GCA_035546275.1 Gemmataceae bacterium | reverse complement strand
GCGTCGGGCCGGCGATCGTCAGCATGGTTTCCTCGCCGTTGGCGGCGCCAAGCTCGCCCTTCAGATCGGGCGGCGCACCGGGCAGCGGCGGCGGCAGCGTGATGCCGGGCGGGTAGACCGGCGGGTGCATGGCACCCAGCTTCCAGTCCACCTTGACGGCGCCGAGCGGTTGGCCGTTGGCGTCGAAGGCGAAGGCCTTGAGGTTCACCTTGTCGCCCGGCGCGACGGCGACGTCGGCGGGGACGACCTGGAGGCGCGCCGGTTTGGCGTCCGCGGCGGCCGGCGTCTCCTTCGGCGCCGGCGGAAGTGGATCGGCCGCCGCCGTGTGCTCCTTCTTGCCGAAGCAGTACAGGCCGTCGCTAGTCATGAGGAAAATGCGGCCGTCCAGGATCGAAGGCGTGCCGAAGATCGAGACCGGCGCCGCCCCGCTCGACGGGAAGGTGAGACGGCTCACCTCGGTGCAATCCGCGTCGCCCGGCTTGAGGACGTAAACATTGGAATTGGCCTCCGCAATATAGATTTTGCCGTCGGCCATCACCGGCGACCCCTTGGTCTCGCGGCCGTAATCGCAGGTCCACTTGTCGTCGCCCGTCTTGGCGTCCAGGCAGTTCAGCTCTCCCACGTCGTTGCAGATGTAGATCCGACCGTCGTGGACCACGGGCGAGGCGAACTTGGCCTTGATGCCGTCCACGTGCCAGACCAGCTTCGGCTTGCCGTCCTTCACCTGGGAGGCGTCGAGGCAGTAGACGCCGCCCTGCGTCCCGTCGGGGTTCTCCTCGCCGTGGCCGATGTAAACGAGGTTGCCGTCCACGACCGGCGTGAGGTTGACGGCCTCATGGCAGATTTCATAGCCCCAGGCCAGCTCGCCGGTGCGAATCTTGAAAGCGTAAACTCCGGCGAAGCCGCCGGTGACGAGCAACCGTTCGCCGTTGATGACGGCGACCACGGGGCTGGAAGCGTAGGTATCGGTGACGCGGATGCCGGTGCCGCCCCACCAGACCACGTCGCCGGTCCGCTTGTTGAAGGCGACGAAGCGATTGCCGCCGATGGCCATCTCGCCCCAGCTGCCGTTGAGCATTCCGATGATGACGAGGTCGCCGTCCACGATGGGCGAGTTGAGCCGGCCGCCGTAGCCGGACACCCGGCCATACTCCTCGGTCAGCGAATGCGACCACAGGACCTTTTTCAGGTCCTTATCGAAGCAATAGAACATGCCGCTGGTGGCGTGGGCGTAGACGTTGCCGGTCTCCGGATCGCCGGCCAGCGACGTCCAGCCGACGCGGAGAGCGACCATGTCGGTCAGGAAGACGTTGAATTTCTGCTCGCCGATAAGATGACCGTCCTTCTCGTCGAAGCAGGCGACGCGCTCTTGAAGGCTCTGCCCCTCGCCGCAGTGGTCGATCAGGTAGACGCGGCCGTTCTGGATGATGGGCGTGGTCAGGCCGCCGTAGCCAGGGGCGCTCCAGAGGAGATCGCCCTTGTCCTTGTCCAGCGACAGCGCATCGGGCAGGTCGTGTTCGGGAGACCAGCCGTTCTGGGCCGGGCCGCGCCAATCGGACCACGTGGAGCGTTTGGCTTCCGCGGTTTTGTCTGCCACGGCCCCCAAGTTGACCGTCGCGGCCTTAGGTTGGTCCGGCGGGGTCGGCGGTTTGTCCGCAACAGGCGCGGGCTTGTCCGTCACGGGAGGCGGAGCGGCGGGCTTCGGCGCACAGCCGGCCAGGATGAGCAGCACGGGGAGGAAGCGTTTCATGAGTCGGCTCTCCCAAAGTCCAGGGGAAACGGCGCAGGGGACGCCGCACAGGTATTTCTAGTTCGCCCGTCACACGTTGGCGAGCCGGGGGCGTAAGCCTCCGGATGATCCGTGCAATCGCCGAATGCACCATCCGGGGGCTTACGCCCCCGGCTCGCCGGCGCCGGAAACTCGCACAACCCGCTGCGCCTTGTGCTCAAAGCGCGGCAGCGTCCCCGCCGCCACGGCCCGCACCTCGGCCCGGAACAGCAGTTCGTCGCGCACCGCCTGGGCCACACGAGCGGCCACCGCTCCGTCGTCGCAGCCGGCCCGCGTCTCCACGTCGATTCGCAGAGCCGGCAGCGGCCCCGTGCGGTCCACCTCGATCCGGTACTCCGCCACCTCGGCGAAACGGTGCACGATCGTTTGCAGCGCGCTGGGGTGGACGTTGTTGCCTCGCACCACGATCATGTCGTCCGCCCGGCCGCGGATGCCGCCCTGGAGCCGGGTCAGCGCCCGGCCGCAGAGGCAAGGCGTCGGGTCGATGCACACTAAATCGCCGGTGCGGTAACGCAAAAGCGGGCTGCCGACGCGGCCGAGGTTCGTTACCACTAACTCTCCCTCCGTCCCCGGCGGCACAGCCTCGCCCGTCGTTGGATTCACGACTTCGACGATGTACTCCGTCTCCAGCACGTGCAGCCCGCCGGGGCCGGCGACGCATTCGGCGGCCATCGGCCCCACCTCGGTCATGCCGGTGTGGTCGAAGACGCGGGCGCCCCAGGCCGCTTCGATCCGGCCGCGCGTCGCCGGGATGCTGCCGCCCGGCTCGCCGGCCACGATCAGCGCCCGCACCTGCGATCCCCGCAGGTCGATCCCTTCTTCCGTCGCGGCCTCCGCCAGCCGCAGGGCGTAGGTCGGCGTGCACAGCACGACCGTCGCCGCGTTGTCCAGCAGAAACCGCAGCCGGGCGCCGCTGCTCATGCCGCCGCCCGGCAGGCAAAGACATCCGTACCGCCACGCCGCGTCAAACGCCGTCCAGAAGCCGAGGAACGGCCCGAACGAAAACGGAAAGAACAGCCGGTCGCCGGGCCGCACGCCGCACAGGCGATAAATGGCCGCCCAATTGTCCAGCATCCATTCCCAGCTTGCCGGCGTGTCGAGCCAGCGCAGCGGCCGGCCGGACGTGCCGGAGGTCTGGCACAGCCGGCCGTAGCGCCCCACCGGGTAGGTCAGCACCGTGCCGTAAGGTGGATGCTCCGCCTGGTCGGCGAGCAATTCCGCCTTGGTAGTGAACGGCAGCCGGGCGAGGTCGGCGGGAGTTCGTATCGACGCCGGTTCGACGCCGGCCGCCGCGAACTTGCGGGCGTAGAAACGGTTGGTCGGCAGGCACTCGCGGAGCAGGGCGGTCAGGCGCTCGGCCTGGAGGCAGGCGATGGCATCACGGCTCAGTTCGTCCCGCGTCATTTCGCAATCTTGTAGCAGAAGACGTATTCCTGATCGCGCAGGTAGAGCTTGCCGTCGCTGACCGCCGGGTGCGCCCAGGCCTTGCCTTCCGGCTTATGGTGCTCGGACATTTTCGGCAGCGGGAAACGGCCCAGCTCTTTGCAGCCGTCCGGCGAGGCCTCCAGCAGCGCGGCTTGCCCGTCGGCCGTCAGAATGTACAGCCGGCCGTCGGCGAAGATCACCGATCCGGTCGTCGGCGCCGACGATTTCCACTTGACCGCGCCCGTGGAAAAATCCAGGCACTCCCACGAACGCAGGTCGTGATTGCCGTAAAGATACTTGTCAACCAGCACCACGCCGCCATGCGGACTTGCGATCTCCTTTTTGGCGTACAGCGACTCGGCCTTGAATTTGCCGCCGTCCGCCGTGATCCGCAGCAACTCGCCGCCGCCTTTCCAGGCGTTGATATAAACCAGGCCGTCCTTGACGACCGGCGTCGGCGCCACGATGTCCGGGAACGGCGTCTCGCGCCGGTATTGCCACAGCGTTAAGCCGTCCTTGGCGGAGACGCCCACGGTGCCGGTCTGCACTAGGGCGATGTACTGCCGAACGTCGCCGATCTCGGCCACGACCGGCGAGGAATAGGTGCAGGAGTCCGGCAGGCCGGCGCTCCGCCATAGCACATTGCCGCTGGCCTTATCGAAGGCGACGAACAGCCCCTTGGGCCCGCCCGGCGTGCAGATCAGTTTGTCGCCGTCCACCAGCGGCGACCAGGAGAAACCCCAGCCGAACTGCTCCGGCCCGAAGCCGCCGGAGGAGACGTCGCCGCCGAAATCCTTGGCCAGGTTCTTGCGCCAGACCTCGGCGCCGTCGGCCGTCTTGACGCAAACCAGAATCCCCTGGCTGCCGAGGGCGTAAATGCGTTCGCCGTCCACGGTCGGCGTCGAGTTGGGGCCGCCGCTCCACTGATTGCCCTCGAAGTCCCACATAGGGCCGATGTCGGCCTTCCAGCGCTCCTTGCCCTTCTCATCCAGGGCGATGAGCTGTTCGGTGCGCTTGGCGCCGTCGGCGTCGATCGGCCGGGCGCCGAGGAGGTAGGCGCGGCCGGCGACCACAGCGAAGGAGCCGTAGCCGCTGCCGGCGTTCTCGAAGGACCAAGCAAGTTCCGGGCCGTCCTTCGGCCATTGCGGCAAGAGGCCCGTCTCGGCGGAAACGCCGCTGCGGTCCGGGCCGCGCCACTGCGGCCAGTCGGCGGGCTGGGCGGCGCCCGTAAGCGCCAGTCCGGCCGCCGCGAACAGGAATGGACGACAAATACGCATGGTTCATCCTGGAAGTCGTTTTCTTGCTAACAGCCATTAGCTGACAGCTAATGGCTGTTAGCAAGAAGTGCTATCGTCCCGAGTCCTTCACGTCGTAGCAGAAAAACAAATCCTGGTCGCGCAGGTACAGCTTGCCGTCGGCGACGACCGGATGCGTCCAAATCTTGCCGCTCTTGCGCTTCAGCTTTGTATGTTCGGGGATAGTGAACCGACCGTTCACGTTCAGCCCCTTCGGCGTCGCCTCGATCAGCAGCACGGTCCCCGCGTCCTCGCCGTAACAGTACAGCTGGCCGTCGGCGCAGGTCAGCGACATCTTGCCGCAAACGCCGCGGTCATGCTCCTTGTCCCACAGGGCGTCCACGTCCTTCTGCGCCCACAGCACATCCGTCGTTTGAAAATCCTGACAAACCAGCCCCTTGTTGTCGTCATAGCCGTAAACGCAGCCGCCGCACAAGAGAGCGCCGCCGTGGTGGTTGACGAGGTTCTTGTTCTTGTGCAATGCGGTGCAGCTCACGTCGTCGCCCCGGGCGGCGAGCTGCAAGAGGGCGCAGCCGGCGCCGTAGCCGGAGCTGACGTAAACGCGGTCGCCGGACACGATCGGCGTCGGCACCGGGGCCGTGGGGCTGCTGCGCCGGAAGCGCCACAGCAATCGACCGTCGTCGGCCGCCACCCCCGCCACGCTCTCGCCGGTCATCTGCACGTACTGCCGGACGCCGCCGACGTCCGCCGCGACCACGGATGAATAGGCGGCCTTGTCGGTCCAGTCCTTGCTGCGCCAGCGGACCTCGCCGGTTTTCTTGTCGAGCGCCGCCAGCGTGCCGTTCTTGCCGCCGGGCGTGCAGATCACCAAATCGCCGTCCACCAACGGCGATTCGCTGTAGCCCCATTCGGACCACATCTCGCCGCCGAGATCGGTCTTGAGGTTCTTGCGCCAAACCACGCCGCCGCCGGCTGTATCCACGCAGATCAGCTCGCCCTGGGCGCCGAGGCCGTAGACGAAGTCGCCGTCCACCGTCGGCGTGCCGCGCGGGCCGTCGCCGTGGCCGTCGGTGAACACGGGGCCGATCTCGGCGCTCCAGGCCTTTTTCAGCGTTTTCGTATCCAGAGCGTAGAGGTATTCCGCCTTGTTTTCCGCGCCCATCGAGTAGAGGAGGGCGCCGACGATCGCGGGACCGGAATAGCCGGCGCCGGCCGCCCGGAAAGTCCACAGGGGCTTCGGCCCGCCGTCCGGCCAGGTCTTGAGGAGGCCGGTTTCCTTGGACACGTCGTCGCGGTCCGGCCCGCGCCACTGCGGCCAATCCGCCGCCTGACCGGCGACGGCCCAGGCCAGGG
>DATKHW010000046.1:0-6372 GCA_035546275.1 Gemmataceae bacterium | reverse complement strand
CGTGCTGGCCAGAAACCGGACGCCCTCTGATCACGCCCGCCCGCATTTTTCTTGCAAGGAAATTGTTTCTCTTGCAAGGCGCTTTTAGCTTGCAAAGCCGATCCACGACCGCATGCCGTGCATCCTCGACCGCCCGCAGTTCGACCAGTGGCTTGACCCGAAGCAGCAGGACGGCGAGGCGCTGGCCCCGCTGCTGAGACCGTTCGCCACGGAGCGGATGCGGGCCTACCCGGTCGGCCTGTGAGTGAACGACCCGCGACACGATGACGCGAAGTGCCTGGAGCCGGCGGCCTGAATGCTGATTCGCGGCCCTGACCAGTTGCGGTTGCGGCGGTCATCGGTTACGACAAGCCCGGCTGGGCATCGCACCGGCCACCATGCCCCACGCCGGGGGGTGTTGCAGCGCCTTGCGGGGCGGGTCGCGGACTGCTACGTTGTCCCCGTCGCCACCGAACAGGTCCTTGCAATGCCGCCGCACTTCATCGCCGCCCTCGTCGAGGGGTCCATCCCCTTGCTTTGCGGGCTGTACAGCACGCTGCTGGCATACCGCGTGTTCGGCAAGAAGCCCGGACAGGACCCCCGCTGGGACAAGTGGCATCAGCGCTTCGGCGGGTACATGAAGGTCCTTGGGCCGCTCATGATGGCGTTCGGCGTGTTCATGTTCTTCCACGACCTGGCGATGCCGCCCTGGCCGCCGCCGGACTGGCAGCGGCACACGCTGGCGGACGGGGCCTGTAGTGCGGAGTTCCCCGCACCGCCGCAGACGGAGACGCACCAGCCAGCTGGCCAACCTGCCCGCGGCCTGGAATTGACCAGGGACGGCGGCAAGCTCTACTACCTGCTGCGGGAATCCGAACTGCCCACTACGGTGGCGGACGGCGAGGAGGAAAAAACGCTGGACTGGCTGCGGGACAACATTGCTGCGGCCGGGAAACAGAATGGTCACCTCGAAGTGGTTCGGGAGAGGCCGGTCACGTTGGACGGCACGCACGGCCGCGAACTGGAATGCGTCGGTGGGGGCGGCGCCACCGTGAAGACCGTGTTGTTTGTGAGGGGGGCGATGGCTTATCAAATCCTCACCACGACCTCGCAGGCCCGCAATGACGACGAAGAACCCCGGAAATTCAGGGAATCCTTCCGCTTCGAGCTGCCCAAGAAGTAGGCGGCGGACGTTGCGGGGGAAGCGCTGACCCACACGCCGGAGACCGGGCCGACGGTAAAGTGCTTCGGCCGGCATGGCGTAGCCGCAGGGAGTGGCCGTGTCAGAAAACGACGGCCTGCCGCGGCTGACCCAGGAGGTGAGCGACCTCGCCGGCCGGGTGCGGGACATGACGCAGCAGGTGAGCGGCCTTATAGAACGTGCCAAAGCACTGCCGCCCGTCCAGACGCAGGCCCGCCAGAGGATGACGCTTTCCGACGCAGCAGTGCTCGCCTCCGGTTACTTTCACCTGTAATGAACCCGTCCGAGACGCACCCAGGCGGGGCGGCGCCGGCCGAACGAGTCGCTGCAACAGACAGCGCCGCAGCCTACTTGCGGGCGGGGCCGCCGAACCCGGACCTCATCGGGGATGCCACAGCGGCGTTGCTGTTGAGTTTCATGTTCGGCCTCAGGCCCGGAGACCGCGCCATGTCGGTTTCGCCTGACCATGCACCTGTTGTTCCGCCTCTGCCGACCGACGAGCCAGCGGTTCCTTCCGATGCGGCGGTCGGCGCTTCGGGCTGCACGCTGCTTTATGTCCTCCCGAAGAGGTGGTCGCTGTTCTACTGCCTCACGAAAACGCAGTGGCAAAAGCTCCGGGATCGGCACAAGAACCTTTATCCCGACTGGGAGCGCTGCTCGTGCCCCAAGGGTTGCAAGGCCGATTCGCTCGACGAACGGTGGAATTACGACAAAGTCACGCACACCAAGGTTTTCGTCGGTGCTTCTTTCATCTGCAAAGGATGCCATTGGCTGAAGAGCTTGCCGCACCGGATTGAAACATGGCTGAAACAGCAAACGGGCCGGCTTCCAGAGCAGTCAAAGCCGCCCCATATCATCGACTGTCTCGGCTGGAGCCAGGAACAGGTCGATGTCCTTCGCCAACGAGATCTCCGGCTGCATCAGGTAGAGTCAAGCAGACTTCAGCGGGTCGTACAGCAAGCCCAACAAGGGAAGGCCACCGTCGTGCCATCGCCGGTAGAGCGGCTCTCGCCGGCCGAGGTTTCCTCGTTCATCAGGCCGGGTCAAGTCGCGGTAGTCCCTTGGCGGCTCGATTTATCCGCCCTGAGCCGCTATGGTTATTCGCCGGCCGAGATCGAGGCGTTTGAGCGAAGGATGTACGACGTTGCCGCCGAACGAATGGCGTCGATTACATCCTGGTAACTGGTGGCACGCACGGCCGAACCCTCCTATGGCCTCTGAAGTCAAAAGGCGCACCGCGAATGGTGGAGATTCTTCCTCCTTCCCAAGCGTTATAGCATGAACAATGCCCACAAGGCGCGGGGGACTCGACCGCCTGCTGCGGGTCACCCGTGGGAGCCGGAAGAGGACGCCTTGCTGGGGACGATGCCGGATGAGGAGGTCGCACAGCGGACGGGGCGGACGCCGCAAGCGGTCAAGTGCCGTCAGGTTGTGCTGAACATCGGCGGGTTCTATCGCAAGCCCCTTCGCAAACCAAGCGCCTGACTGAACGCCGCCGCCCCCCCGGCGACCCGCGGCGGGAGCCGGAATTGGCCCGCCGGCCCGGGGGGGACGCTAGGAAGGGCGGGGGCGGCGATGGGGGATTGGTCATTAAGTCATGCAGAAAAGAAGGGTCAATTGACCTGGTGCAAGCCTATGATGTCCTCGTTCCCCTTCCTGGCGCAGCGGAGGAGAGGACGATGACGTTACCGCCGGTCGGTGCGAAGGGTTATTTGGCGGAGGCGCTGTCTCAGTTCGGGTACGTGCTAGTCGATGACGTGCCGTATCCCGCCCGGACGGAGGACGGGGAGCTGGACGCGGACCAATGGGTGCTCGTCGTCGCACACGACGACGCCCGGCTGGTGGTGCGCGCCGCGACCGCGAACGAGGCCCGACAGGCCGCCCCGCCCCGGCCGACAGGACCGTCCGGTGACCCGGCTCGCGGCGTCGCCGCCGCTCGGCGCCGTCTGCATCGATACGTCCTGCTTGGGTTCTTGCTGGCCTGGCCTGTTCCGGTGATTGCCGGGTTGCAGACGGAGTGGGCGTGGATCGTGCCGTGGCTGGCCGTGGCGTTAGGCTGCGTGACCTTCGTGGCTCACGTAGGGGTGAACGTCCTGCGTCCCGACCGCCTGCATCGGTACGTCCTGCTCGGCTTCCTGCCGGCCTACCTGCTTCTGCTCGCCGAACTCGACACGCGCTGGGGGTGGATCGTGCCGTGGCTGGCCGCGGCGTCAGCCGGCGTCGTCCTCCTGGCTTATCTGGGAGTCAGGGCCGCCCGTTCCGAGCGCCTTTACCAGTTCTGCTTCCTCGGCTTTGTGGCGGCCTACCTCATCCCTGTGATCGCCCATTTGACGTGCATTTCGACGCAAATGACAGACCGGTGGTATTTGCCCTGGTTGTTGCTCATGGTCATGCTTATCATCCCGGTCATGGTGTATTACTGGATAAAAAACGTCCGACATCCCGACCGTCTTCATAAGGCCAGCTTTCTCGGCTTCTTGCTGGCGTATCTGCTTCCAGCGGTCGTCGGCGTCCTGGCGGCGGATGGGGCCTGGTTCGTACCGTGGCTCGCCGCGGCGCTGCCCGCCGTCGCCGCTGCCGGGCATCTGACGGTCGATGCGGTCCGCCGCGGCCGTCGCGCGCCGGCCGCTTTTGAAACGGCCGAACGGTGGGACGAAAGCGGGGCCGAGAATCTGGGGGCCGGCGCGCCGGGAGGAGGCCGCCGTCTCGTCTGGAAGGCGCTCCCGTATGGGTTGTTCCTTGCCGGAATCGTGGCGCTGCCCGCGGGGGAAGTGCTGCGGCTGGCCAGAGGTTGGCCGATCAATGACGGCTGGCATCCGCAAGTTGTCGGACCCGGCGACAACGCGAAAATCTATTTCCCTACGGGGATTAGCCAGAGCGTCAATGGGTACTGGTCCGCGACCGGCACGGCGGCGATTCTTAACGCGCAAGAGTTGAACGTTCCGCCGCAACTCGGACTGCTATCGAACCAGGATACATGGGGCGGCGTTATCGTCGTCTCGAAAGACAGCGAAAAAACCGCTCCCGTGACGCTGTGGGCGAAGGTGGAACTGCCGAACGACCCGAGTCTGAGAGGCAAGAATCTTCGCGTTCAACTGGACATGACAGTCGTTTGGCCCCAGGCAGAACCGGGGGGAGAAAAAGCCAGGGATGCGTCCATGCCGGTCACGGAAACGGCCGAGTTGCGCGTCGCCGACGACTCCAGAGCTGGCCAGCTCTATTACTCGTGTTACTGGCTGGGCCTTGCGGTCGGCGCGCTGATAACGCTGGCGGTGAGCGTAAGTTTCTGTGTGATGACGGACGCACCCTCGAAGGGTGCCCTGCCTCAGATCAAAGCGGATAAAAGGGATGTTAACGATACTTGAAGCCAAGCCGTCGGACGCGCCGAATCGGCTGTACGAATGAGGTTCTGTCGTGCTTCGGCGCCTCCACCCACCAGCGCCGGCTGCTGGCGAACTCCTGATGACCGCCTACCCGACCGTTGACGAGTCAATCGGCCGCCTGCACCGCGCCGGTCGGAGCGTCGGCGCCGCCGCGTCCAGCGCATATCATTCCTGGCGTCGCCCGCGATCCCGGAAACCTCTATCCATGACGAAACTCCTTCCCTTGCTCGCCGCTGCCCTGCTGCTGGCGGCTGGCACGCTCTACGCCGACGACGCCGAGGACGCGGCCGTCAAGACCGTGGAGCGCCTCGGCGGGACCGTGAGC
Source organism: Gemmataceae bacterium (assembly GCA_035546275.1). Lineage (GTDB taxonomy): Bacteria > Planctomycetota > Planctomycetia > Gemmatales > Gemmataceae > UBA4732. The sequence continues at coordinate 1,484 of DATKHW010000046.1, read as the reverse complement.
CGCGACGAAGCCGACCCGGCCCATCCCGTAGTCGGCGTCAGCCTCGCGTTCGTCCCCGCAACGGACGCCCAGCTCAAGGGTCTGTCCGCCCTCAAGCGGCTCCGAGCGCTCGACCTGACGCTGTCCCAGGCGACCGACAAGGGCATGAATGTCGTGGCCGGCCTCGACGGGCTGGAGACGCTGTATCTGGGATACACCGACGTAACGGACGCCGGCCTGAAGCGCTTGGCCGAGCTGAAGAAATTGCGGCAGCTGAACCTCATTGGAACCCAGGTCACGGACGAGGGCGTTGCGGAGTTTCAGAAGGCCCTGCCCGATTGCAAGATCACGCGCTGACGATCCGGCAGCCGGCATCGTCTCGCTTGCCGGAGGTTCCCCTTGCCGCCTTATCCAACCGTCGATGAGTCCCTCGACCGACTGCACCGGGCCGGTTGGAGCATCGGCGACACTGCTTTCGGAGTGGAAACCGCCCTCGTCTGGCTGGTCAGCGGAAGCAACGGGGAGAATCGGATCGAGGCCCGTGGTGCCAGCCGTGCCGAGGCGTACTGGCGAGCCTGCTGCCAGGCGCGGGAGGTCGGGATGCTGGCACCGCCAGCGACAGGGGCAAGCGGCTATGCGTGGCCTCGCTGACGACCGGGTGCGTCTGCTGCATGGCCCCTACCAGGCCCCGCGACTTCACGTTGGCGATCGTGCGACCTGTTTGTTCAAGGACGGCGACGTGGTCATTACCGGCTGGACCGACGCGCCGATCTCCTGGCCGCGCTGCCTGCCCGTGGGGCGAAAGGGCCACCCCTCCCTGCTGGTCGATGACGAGTTGGCCCGTGCGATCCGCACGGAGTCGGGTGCGGCGATCCACTTCTGGTGGGGCGTGAGCGTCGGCGTGGTCTGGCGCTGGCGGAAGGCGCTGGGGGTCGGGCTGATGGACAGCGACGGGACGCGCCGACTCATCCGCCTGAACGCATTGAAGGGCGGCGCCGTGCTGCGCGAGGCGGCGGAGGCCGAACGCAAGCGACTCGGCACACCCGCACCCGGCACGGTGGACCGCCGACGCTGAGGCCTGCCGACCTGTCCTTTCCAGTCGCCGCGCTGATACGCTTTGCCCCGCGTCCCAGCCGGAAAGGGAGCATGTACGCCATCGACCTGCCGCAAATCCGCGCCCGCATCCGCCGGCTGCGTAAATTGGCCGAGGCCCTCGGCAAGGAAGTGACCGCCTGGAAGGACCGGCAAGGACCGCTGCTGCCCGGCGAACAGCGCCGCTACCTGAACGCCATGCACGGCGCCATCAAGGGATTGGACGACGCACGGCACGCCCTAGCGGTTGCGGTGAAGAGGCTGGACCGGGATCGACTGGACCGGGAGCGGCGTTGACGAGAAATGGAAGAAGCTGCTGGCCCTCGGCAAGCAGTTGGAGGCGCTGGAGCGGCCGAAGGCGAAGGAAAGGCGGGCTGCGGCTGGACCGGCGGGAGGAAAGGCCGAAAGCAGAG
>DATKHW010000045.1:0-3639 GCA_035546275.1 Gemmataceae bacterium | reverse complement strand
GGTCACCGGCGAACTCATCGAGCCGGACACGTCCAGGCCGATCACGACCGGCTCTGGCAGTTCCGGCACGTTGCCGCAGGCGATCTCCGCCGCCCGGCCCAGGGCGTCCTTGACCGGCGCCGGAACCTCCGCCGCCGCATTCAGGAACGCAGTGAAGTACTGGTACGGGAACTGCCGCGACCGGCGGATCTCCTCCGCGTCGCCGAGCCGGTCTGCGACGTAGGCGGCCATTTCCCGGTCGTCCTTGAACACGTCATGCCGCAGCAGCGTGTTCAGGTTCATGCGCAGCGCCTGCGGACCCATCTGGCGGGCGATCGCCTTCCAGACGCGCGGACCGCGGGCGGCGTCGGCCAGCAGGTCCCAGCGGAAGCGCGAACGCTCCAGGATTTCGACCTGCTCGTCTTCCATCTGCGCGTTGCGGTAAGCGACCAACGCACCGATTTCCTCCGGCAGGTCGGCCAGCGTCGCCGGCGCCCACTTCTCGATTTCCTTGCCGGTCAGCCAGCCATACAGCGCCCGGCGGCCGTCGTCGGTCGGGGTCGGCCGGGCCAGGCGCAGCACGTCGCGCAGGCTCGGATCGGCGCCGATCGAGGCCGACAGCAGCTGGCCGACCGACGCGCCGTTGAGCCAGCGCTGGAAGGCGCGCTGCAGCGCGTAGGCCAGGCTCTTGCGGCCGAACTGGCCGGAGCGGATCATCTGGAACATCGTCCGCAGCACCCGGCCGTTGTCCACGATGCGCTCGAACACGCGGCGGAACAGGGCCGGGTCGCGCTTCGACAGCACGACCAGCAGCGCGGCCGGCATGTCCTTGAGGAAGGCGCGCTCGCGGCTGTAAACGGCCAGCTTGGCCAGGAACAGGTTGTCGTCCACCTGGCCGACGAGGGCCAGGAGGGCGGCGAGCTGCTGCTCGGCCGCGGCGTAGTAGGCGCCGTTGAAGCAACCGGTGGCCGCCAGCTGCGCGAGGGCGTGCTTCGGCGGCAGCGCATAGGCCCGACCGCCGGCCTCGTTCACGGCGTCGGTGCGGGGCAGCAGGCTCTTCAGGCTGGAGAACAGGTTTTTGTTCGCCATGGGCGACCTCCTTTGGCAGAAAAACGGTCCGACGAGGTTTGGCCGGAGAACTGGGGTTGAAGCCCCAATCGATTAACAGTCGATGTACTCCGAACCGGCAGTCGGACCCGAGCTTTGCTAACAGCTATTAGCTAATAGCAATGAGCTGTTAGCCGAAAACGATCCTCCATAAACCGGATCAAAATTCACCGCCAACGAAGTGTGGGCAGAGCCCCGGCCCCTCCTGAGAGAGGACCGGTTGGGAATCGAACCCAAAAGGGACCATGTACTCCGCACCGGCAGCTGGCGTTGATCCAATCAAACCGCCGACGAAGGTTTGATCCGGACGTCGTAACACTTTGGTGGTGTAGTCCGAACCGGCAGTCGGCGGTCAAGCATCCCGGCCCGGATTTGAACCGGGAACCGAACTTTAGGACAGTCCGATGTTTTCCGTTACACCACCGGGACTCCGATGCAAACGATAATTGGACGCGGACCGTCGCAAGAGGGTTCGCGGAAAATTCATGGCCTTCCGTCGCCGCCGCGCTTATGATCGCCGAAGACGCCCCAGCCGGCGACTTGTCGGCGCCTAGCGATTGCGAACAGGAGGTCTGTCATGTATTCCATTCTGGCCGCCGCCCTGGCCGTCGGCCTCGCGGCCGCTCCGGGAGACGCCGTGGACGATTACGTCAAGCAATCTCGCGCCGCCCTCACCAGCGGCGACGCCGACAAGGCCCTCGAGTTGGCCGAGAAAGCCGTGGCCGCCGATCCCAACAGCGCTTCGGCCCTGTTCGTCCGCGGCCTGGCCAAGGCGGCCTTGCACAAGTCGGCCGATGCGATCGCGGACTACGATCAAGCGCTGAAGATCGATCCCAAAAAGGCGGAAATCTGCGACAGCCGCGGCAGCGAGGAATTCAAGCTCGGCAAATTCGCCGAGTCCGTCGCCGACTTCGACCGCTACCTGGAGACCGCGCCCAAGCAGGCGCCGGGACACTGGCGCCGCGGCATCTCGCTCTACTACCTCGGCCGTTATGACGACGGCCGCAAGCAGTTTGCGGCTTACCAGGAGATCGACGCCAACGACGTGGAGAACGCCGTCTGGCATTTCCTGTGCGCCGCCCGCGCCGACGGCGTCGAGAAGGCCCGCGCCTCCATGCTCAAGGTCGGCAAGGACACGCGGATTCCGATGATGCCGGTCTACGACCTCTACCGCGGCAAGGCGAAGCCCGAGGACGTGATGTCCGCCGCCCTGGAAGCCGACGGAACCGAGGCGGAGCGCAAAGAGCGCCTCTTTATGGCCCACCTCTATCTCGGCCTCTACTTCGACGCCACAGGCGACAAGAAGCAGGCGCTGGAACACATCTCGCTGGCCGCCCACAAATACTATGTGGACGGCTACATGGGCGACGTGGCCCGCGTGCATGAGACGGTGCTGATGAAGGAGTCGAAATAAGGGGCGGCGTCCGCGAGCACGCAGCGCCAGCAAGTGCTTTCATCGAAGCACTTGCTGGCGCTGCGTGCTTTGCGCTGCGTGTTCGTTCAATAATCCCGCACCGACCCATCCGCATACGTCGGCGTCGGCCACTTGAACTTCTTCTTCGGGTCGGCCGCGACCTTGGCCATCGCGTCCTCGTCCATCTCGACGCCCAGCCCCGGCCCCTGCGGCAGCGAGGCGTAGCCGTCGGCGTCCACCTCCCAGTTCTTCTTCGCCACGCCCGGCGGCATGATGTGGCCGTCTAAATATCCCTCTTGAATCAGAAACAGCGTCGTCGCCGCCGAGCAGTGGACGCTGGCCGACAGGCCCAGCTCGGAGCAGGTGTTGTGCGGCGCCAGCGGCACGTGGTAAGCCTCGCACAGCGCCGCGATCTTCCGCATCTGGCTGATGCCGCCGGTCTGGCCGACGTCGGGCTGCAGGATGTCCACGCAGCCGTTCTGCAAATACATGGCGATCTCCCAGATGGTGCGGTCGCGCTCGCCGAAGGCGATGGGCGTGCGGATCTGCTGCTTGACGCGCTTGAACGCCTCGACGTTGCCGGGGCAGACCGGCTCCTCCAGCCACAGCACGTTGTACGGCTCGACCGCCGAGGCGAACTGAAGCAGCATGGCCGGCGGGATGGCGCAGTGGCAGTCGAACATGATCGTGTATTCCGGCCCCTTCTCTTTGCGGAGATTCTCGATCGACTTCGCCAGGCCCATGATATCGGACGGGTTGCCGGAGAAGGGGTGCGGCCCGCCGGTGCCGAGCTTGGTCGCCTTGGGGCTGGGATACATCCGCACCTTGTCGCGCAGCGGCCCGCCGAGCAGCCGGTAGACGGGAACGCCCCAAAGTTTGCCCGTAATGTCCCACAGAGCCATGTCGATGCCGGAGATGACGTGGACCATGATCGAGCCGCCGCGCATGTCGCGGTGGGAGCGGAACAGCTTCTGCCACAGATGCTCGACGCGCGTGGGGTTCTCGCCGTCGAGCAGCTCGAAGAGCGACTCGGCCAGCACGGCGGCGACCTTCGGCTCGCAGCCGGTGACCTCGCCCCAGCCGACGACGTTCTTGTCGGTCTCGATTTTGAGGAACGTCTTGGGTCCGCAGGGGATGCC